>CAZFGP010000171.1:0-8426 GCA_964518685.1 uncultured Terrimonas sp. | reverse complement strand
TCTCAATTTTAAGGTTCATATTTCCTATGAAATATTGGGCTTGGCAATTGGTATTTGCGTTACCATTGGCCTCTTAGCCGGCATTATTCCAGCCACTATTGCAGCCCAAATGGATCCCGTAGTAGCTATTCGCTCCTGACAAGACCTGCCCGAAATTAAAACAAGTTAATTTGCTTATCATGAATTTTATTTTAATATGAATAAATACTATAAAGACTGTTTTTTCGTTAACATCCATAGAGACTATTTACATTCATGTAAAAAGATATCCTATGGTAAAATTTCTATACGTAGTCTTTCTGAGTACAACCTCCTTTTTTCTTTTTATTCACTCTAAAGAGAAGGAAGAAATCAATTCAAAAAATCAGGCTGTGGGTATAGTCCGCCTGATTACAGACTCAACTGAGAACTGTTTTTTAGGAATTGTCACCGATCAGAATATCACCCTGCACCCCTCCACTTTAAATGAAGATGCAGTTTTGACAGCCGGACAAAAAGTTATCGTTGGATATAATGTAGATTCTTCAATGTACAATAATGATAACCAAGTCATACCCGTTCATATAAAGTCAATCCGTTACCAAACACCATAAATTCTGCCTATTTTTGCAGATGCAAAAAAGTGGAGACCGGATTTCTATTCTTGGAATCGAATCTTCGTGCGATGAAACTTCCGCCAGTGTTTGTGTTAATGGCAGGATACTTTCCAATCTGATTGCCTCGCAAAAAATACATGAACAATATGGAGGTGTGGTTCCTGAACTGGCTTCCCGTGCACATATGCAAAACATAGTGCCGGTGGTTGACAGGGCCCTGCTTCAGGCCAATTGCAGGCTGGACGATTTGGATGCTATTGCCTTTACACAAGCGCCGGGGCTTATTGGTTCTTTGATTGTTGGGGCTCAGTTTGCAAAATCCATGGCACTCTCTCTAAATCTGCCTTTGATTTCAGTACATCACATGCAGGCCCATGTTCTGGCTAATTTAATTGGAGACCCCAAACCTGATTTTCCCTTTTTGTGTCTGACCGTAAGTGGCGGTCATACCCAGATTGTGAAATGCAGCTCTTTTTTGGATATGGAGGTTATTGGGGAAACTATTGACGATGCTGCGGGAGAGGCTTTTGACAAATGCGCCAAATTACTTGGACTCCCCTATCCCGGTGGCCCGCTGATTGATAAATACGCGAAGAACGGTAATGCCAAAAGATTTTCTTTTCCTGAACCAAAGGTTGAGGGGCTCAATTTCAGCTTCAGCGGAGTTAAAACCGCAATTCTGTATTTCCTGCAAAATGCAGGGAAGAGCTATGTTTTCAAAGAAGGAATTACAGCTTCAGAAAATGAAAGACGATCCTTTATTGAAAACAATCTCAACGATATCTGTGCCTCTGTACAATCCCGCATTGTTACTATTTTGCTGAATAAGCTAAAAAAAGCAGCCCTTCAAACAGGTATTAAAAATATTTGTCTGGCCGGGGGGGTTTCTGCCAATAGTGGTTTGCGGGCAGCCTTTAGGGAGCTGGGAGAAAAACAAAACTGGAATACTTTTATTCCTGCTTTTGAGTATTGCACCGATAATGCAGCCATGATTGCCATAACCGGCTATTATAAGTATCTGAATAAAGACTTCTCGGAACTGTCCGTTACAGCAAGTGCAAGAGCCGAATGGTAAATATCCAGTTCGCTCCTATCCTCCACATCATTTTTTCCTAAAAAACAAACGCACCGGAACCCCGGTAAATTTAAAATGAGTTCTGAGTTGGTTTTCGAGATAGTTTCTATAAGGCTGCTTTATCCGGTCGGGGAAGTTGCAGAAAAAGGCAAAACTGGGTACATGGGTAGGCAGTTGGGTAACATACTTAATTTTAACCTGGTTCCCTCTAACCACAGGCGCTCTATATGCTGTTACGGCTTTTAAAATAACTTCATTCAGCTTAGAGGTAGGAATTTTGCGAATTCGATTTTCAAAAACCTGCAAGGCAATTTCTACTACCTTAAAAATACGCAGTTTATCCAATGCCGAAATAAACAGAACAGGTACATCGGTAAAAGGCGCGATCCGGTTCTTTATCTCATTTTCATAGTTTTTAGCGGTATGGGTATCTTTTTCCATGAGATCCCATTTATTCACCAGAATCACTATCCCTTTTCCTTTACGGGCTGCGAGAGAAAAAATATTAATATCCTGTGCGGTTATGCCTTTGGCAGCATCCAGCATCAATAAACAAACATCCGCTTCGTCCATCGCATTAATAGCCCGGATCACGGCATAAAATTCCAGCCCCTCGTCCACCTTATCCTTGCGTCTGATCCCGGCAGTATCTATCAGGATAAATTCCTTTTGAAATAAATTATAATGTGTGTGAATCGTGTCCCGGGTGGTTCCTGCTATATTGCTAACAATGGTACGTTCTTCTCCTATCAATGCATTCAATAAAGAAGATTTCCCAACATTAGGCTGGCCGATGATTGCAAATTTGGGAAGACTTTCCTTTTGATCCTCCTGCGTATTGTCTGATTCCGGCATTAAGGCAGTAAGGTCATCTAAGAGCTCGCCTGTTCCGCTGCCACTGATACTGGAAAGGAAATGAATCCGTTCAAAACCCATGGAATAAAATTCTGTGGCATCCAGCATCCGCGCCGGATTATCCACCTTGTTAACCACCAGAAAAACAGGCTTTTTAGACTGGCGTAACAGATCGGCTACAGCTTCATCAAAACTGGTAATACCAGTAGCTGCATCACACATGAAGACAATAGCGTTGGATTCTTTGATTGCAATACCTACCTGTTTTCTTATTTCTGTTTCAAAAACATCATCACTCTCGGGTACAAAGCCGCCAGTATCAATCAGGTTAAAGCTTTTACCATTCCACTCAGCCACTCCGTATTGCCGATCGCGCGTAACCCCGCTTAAATCGTCCACAATTGCCTTCCGCTGTTCGAGCATACGGTTGAAAAAAGTACTTTTACCTACATTGGGGCGTCCTACTATAGCTACTGTAAAATTCATAAAAATTAAGGTTTCAGGGATCCAGGGTATAAGACACAAGCTACACGTCGCAAAGTTTCAGCGCCGAACACAGCCCTTTTACTTAATATCCATATTCTTTTAAATGCATTTCATTATCTCTCCACTTTGGCCGCACTTTCACAAACAATTCCAAAAACACTTTGCTGTTCAAGAATTCTTCTATTTCTTCTCTTGCTGAAATACCAATTTGCCGGATCATTTTTCCTCTTTCTCCCAAAATAATAGCTTTCTGTGATTCGCGGTGTACAATAATTTCCGCGGTTATTTTAATCAGAGATATCTTCTCTTTAAACTCTCTTATCACTACCGTTGTATGATAGGGGATTTCCTCATGAAAAAGTTCAAATATCTTTTCCCGGATAATTTCCCCTACAAAAAAACGTGTGGGCAAATCCGTTAGATCCTCCCGGTCAAAATAGGGCTCCCCTTCCGGTAACAAATCAAGAATGGCATTAAGCAGATCATCAATACCCGTTTTTTTCAGCGCTGATACAGCCACAACTTTTTTACAATAAGATTTTATATCAAAATATTCTGTTATTTCTTTTATTCTCCCTGCAGAAGTCCGGTCTGTTTTATTTAATACTACTATGGCAGGCACTTTTAGATTAAGGTCTTCAAATACCGAATCCGCTTCTTCAGCCGGTTCATTAATATCCAATAATAATAATGCTACATCTGCATCTTCGAGGCTGTTCTTCACCGATTGCATCATTTTTTCATGCAGTTTATATTGGGGCTCTATGATACCCGGGGTGTCTGAAAAAATGATCTGATAATTTTCATGATTCAAAAAGGCTTTAATACGATGCCTTGTGGTTTGAACTTTCGGTGAAACAATAGCCAGCTTCTCCCCAATAAGTGCATTGAGCAGGGTACTCTTACCTGCATTGGGTTTACCGAAAATATTCACAAATCCAACTTTCATTTGTTCTCTGAAAATTGTTGCAAAGGTAACAGAAAGAAAAATTGTTTTGCAGGATAAATTTAAACCTGTAACTTTGCGCCTCCCTGATGGGAATAACCGAAGAAAAATTTCAACTTTTTAATATCGCGAGGTAGAGCAGCGGTAGCTCGTCGGGCTCATAACCCGAAGGTCGGAAGTTCGAACCTTCCCCTCGCAACGGAATAAAGCGTCACTTGTAAAGGTGGTGCTTTTTTGTTTGGCAGAATTGATAAATAGTATTGCAGGCAGGGCGGGCTCATCGGGCATATCCGCCACGGCGGACGGTGGTTCCCCCGAAGACTCGGAGTATCCGTTGCAACAACAGATGCGTCACTATAAATGGTCGCGCTTTTTTTTGTCATTGAATTGCTTCATTTTGGCTAATCATTGCTGGGTTACGAATACTCCCAAACTCTCCTTTGCCTGTTACAATAAATACCTAAAGCATTTAGGAACTCTATTAGCTGAAAAGGAAACTGCCGGTATATTACATAGCCAATTTTATTTTAATATTGGGCATAAATAGCGCTTGTATAGAAGATTGAAACCGGCGAGTATAATGCAGTAATGGAAGATTGACGGAATTGGTAGTTAACACTAAGAATTGGAAACCGGGAGATTGAAAATTTCTCGGATGATTAATTAAAAAAATCATATCTTATAAACTTTAGTTTTCAACTTTTATGCCTACAATACCCAATTATATATTCGTTATAGTTATCGGAATATTGACGGCAATACTTGCCTTTATGCAGGATAAAGATGGATTAAGGGATCGTAGGTTTTCAAAAATTTTGAGACAATTAACAAAAAGGGGGAAGGCAGTATTAATCATATTTATACTTATGATAGTAGTTCTCGTATTGCAAGAGACAAATTCAAATGCAATAATAGAGGGAAAAGAAAATGAAGCGTTAAATGAGAGAAATAATAGAGATTCAATAATATCTGTAGGTATTACTGCAGGAGTTGATTCAAGTAGAAAAAAACTATTTCAGGATATTTCAAAAGCTTTTGCGGATCAAGGCGTGCGCTTAGATTTCGTAACAAGGGAATTAGAGAAAATTAAGAATTCTTCCAAGATAACGGAACCAACTTCCCCAGATGCAAAGATTGCTAGGACTGAGATTGAAGCCATGCGATATCCTTTAGACAGACTTGATTTAAGGATCGTTTTCGATAAGGCGAGTTCAAAAAGCGATTTGACAAAGACAAATATCCGCATATATATACTTGATTCAACTTCAGAAAAAGCTACTAGAGAAATATATTCGATAGATAAACTGAACGCCTGGGATCTTGCAAAGGATGGCATAAAACCTGAATACGAAGCATTACACAAGAACCTACTTATAGAGGAAGGAGAAATTACCGAGGAAGGTAATTACTATATCGTATATAAGGCAAAGGCGTTGTATCAATCTTGGACTCCAAATAGAAAAATCAAAAGCATTAAAGATTTATCAAAAGCAGGCATCATCGTGACTATTAGATCTCTTGACACGGCAATAGTGCCACGAAATATCACTTTTCTAATTCCAACTAAAGATCAAATGCATTTGTTACATTTTATTACTCTAACAAATCCTAAGTATAGCCCTCCACTTTATATTTATCAAGGTTATATTAAGCCAGGTCAAGTGGAGGTGGCACTAAGGGAGTTCTGATCTTCCGCCTATAAGTTACCAGTAGCCCCGTAAAATAATGTATTCTGATTTTTAGATAAAAGGACTTAAAAAGGTGGCGCTTTTTTCATGTCTTTTTGTAGTTTCCGGTTTTGCGAGTATTTTCGCACATCAAATCAGGGGTCAATAAGATAATTCAGTTATCTTTTATTCCTGGATTCATTCTTTTTACCAAACACAACAATTCTGTCATGGCATACGATGTAATAGTTTTAGGTAGCGGTCCCGGCGGTTATCCGGCTGCTATCCGGGCTTCACAGTTAGGATTTAAAGTGGCAATTATAGAAAAAGAGAACTTGGGTGGAATTTGTCTGAACTGGGGTTGTATTCCCACCAAAGCGCTGTTGAAAAGCGCAGAGGTGTACCTTGCTATGAAACATAGCAAAGACTATGGGCTGGAGGTAACAGATGTAAAAGCTAATTTTGAAGCTATCATCAAACGGAGCCGGGGTGTGGCGGATAAGATGAGTAAGGGTGTGCAATTTTTGATGAGAAAAAACAAGATTGATGTAATCATGGGTTACGGAAAGGTAAAGGGGAAGGGACAGATCGAAGTAACCGGGACGGATGGAAAAACTCAGGTAGTGGAAGGTAAATACCTGGTTATTGCTACAGGCGCTCGTTCGCGTCATCTGCCCAGCCTGCCCATAGATGGCAAAAAAATAATCGGCTACCGGGAAGCCATGTCTCTCGCAATACAACCTAAAAGTATGATTGTGGTAGGCAGTGGCGCCATAGGAGTGGAATTTGCCCAATTTTATAATGCTATTGGGACGAAAATAACTCTTGTGGAATTTTTGCCCCGTCTGGTACCGGTAGAGGATGAAGAAATATCAAAGGAACTGGAAAAGCAATTTAAGAAACAAGGCATAACCGTATATACCAGTAGTGAGGTAATAAGCGCCGATACTCAGGGGGAAGGTGTAAAGGCAAAAGTAAAAACAGGCAGCGGTGAAATTACTTTAGAAGCAGATATCATCCTAAGCGCTGCCGGTATCGTTGCCAATCTTGAGAATATCGGACTTGAGCAATCGGGAATTAAAACAGAAAGAGGAAAAATAGTAGTTGACAAATATCAGCAAACCAATGTTCCGGGTATTTATGCTATTGGCGACTGCGCTCCCGGACAGGCCCTGGCTCATGTGGCCAGTAAAGAAGGCATTGTTGCTGCAGAGCATATGGCTTATAATGAAAAGAAATTTGCACACCTGCCCGAACCTTTAGATTATAATAATATTCCGGGATGTACTTATTGTACGCCTGAAATAGCCTCCATTGGCTACACAGAAAAAGCAGCTAAAGATGCAGGCTATGAAATAAAAGTAGGTAAATTCCCTCTGGTTGCTTCAGGAAAAGCAAGTGCAGCGGGAGCCACTGAAGGATTCATCAAAGTTATTTTTGATGCTAAATACGGGGAATTTTTGGGCGCACACATGATTGGTTATAACGTAACAGAGTTGATTGCAGAAGTATCAGTAGCCAGGAAACTGGAAACTA
Source organism: uncultured Terrimonas sp. (assembly GCA_964518685.1). Taxonomy (GTDB): domain Bacteria; phylum Bacteroidota; class Bacteroidia; order Chitinophagales; family Chitinophagaceae; genus Agriterribacter. Next base: position 1,265 of record CAZFGP010000171.1, on the reverse strand, counting down.
CCTATCATGAAATCCTGAATGCTTCTCATCCCCATCCCACTATTAGCGAAGGGGTTAAAGAAGCAACTGCCGCCGCTTATGGTGAAGCTATTGATATTTAGCACACGCAGTTACACAATATAACTTTTGTGAAAACGATTTTTTGAGGCCATAGAGAAAGAACTTCAAATCAGAAAAAAATGAAAAAGATATTCTTTCTTGTAATATGCATTAGTCTGTTAGATTTCACAGTTGCTCAACAATTGAAAACAGTTGCCTATAAGGATGGAACTCAAAAGCTAAATGGGCTGGTAACCTCCAACAAAGGAAAGCAACTGCCCGGTGTATTGATTTTACCTGCATGGAAAGGAATTGATGAAGAAGCAAAAGATGCAGCTCTTGCATTAGAAAAGGAAGGATACATTGCCTTTATAGCAGATATTTACGGAGAAGGAAATATTCCGGCAGACAATCCATCTGCTGGAAAGATTGCCGGAAGATATACACAGGATTATAAAGCCTATCAACATCGCATTTTATTAGCTCTGGAACAGTTGAAAAAAGAAGGCGCTAACGCTGAAAAAATTGCAGTTATTGGGTATTGCTTTGGTGGTACAGGAGCCCTGGAAGCTGCCAGAGGCGGACTTCCCGTAAAAGGTGTAGTATCTATTCACGGAGGACTCCGTAAAGATCCGGCAAGGAAGAATGGCTCCCTCAGCACAAGTATTTTAATTGAAAACCCGGCTGAAGATCAGGGTGTAACCCAGGAAGTGATGAATAAGCTGATGGATGAAATGAATGAAGGAAAAGCAGACTGGCAAATCATTACATATGCTTACTCCAAACATACTTTCACTAATCCTGAATCGCCCGATTACAATAAAACCATGGCCAAAAGAGCATGGAACCATACCTTGCTTTTTCTGAAAGAAGTATTAAAGTAAATCCAAATAAAATAAGAAGATAAGGCAGTGAATGTAAAATGAATTTAATCTTCGGTTCCACCGGTTTGGGTATTGCCGATTACACCATTCCCAAATACTTTATGAACTGTAATGGCACAGCCAATAATTTTTGAAGTTTATAGAAAGCAGATGCAGTGAGATGTTCGACCCCTAAGGGGTCGTATAATAAATCATGCTTGGGTTTTTCTATAAATATCAGACCCCTTCGGGGTCGTTAATTTTATTTGTTGTTCGTTATTTCTCCTTTAAAAGCATTTTGGCTGAGCGAACCATACAAATTCTCCAACTCCTGCAAGCTTTGTTGGTATTGGCTTTTGAGGG
>CAZFGP010000170.1:0-8588 GCA_964518685.1 uncultured Terrimonas sp. | reverse complement strand
CGAGTCCTATTTGAAAATTGGTTCTTGCAAATTCATCTACTACATATATGGGTAATAAATAAGCCAGTTTCACTGCCGCGAATCCTTTAAGCATGTCTACCACCATAACCACTGTACCCCACTTATAACCTAACACCCTATAGGTATTAGTAGCGCCGGCATTTCCGCTTCCGTAATCTCTGATATCTATATTGAAGAAGTATTTACTTACCCATACAGCTGTGGGAAAAGAACCGATGAGATAAGCCAGTATGATTAATGCAAGTTCATTCATTCAACATCAGGTTGAAATAAGTCTGCAAATATACAATTTTTTATATAATTAAGTGCCGCTTTTAAAACGGTCTTCTCTTTTTAAAAGCCAGGCATATCCAATCTTTCTCTTTTTTGATGCCATCTGACACAAGCTGCAACGAAAGTGCTGAGGTAATCAATTCTTCCTTGTCCTTCTCCAATATACCACTCACAATTAACAAACCATTATCATTTAAACGCCGATAAAAAGACAGGAGGTTTTCTGTTATTACCTTTAAATTAACATTGGCTAAGACGATATCCCAGCTTCCACTATCGGGAAAACAATCTTTTTTTAGAATCTGAATGTTTATGCAATGATTTCCTGCAATATTATCCCTGGCATTATCTATACTCCATTCATCATAATCAATAGCAAGAACTTCACGTGCTCCCATTTTCTCTGCTAAAATAGCCAGAACGCCTGTACCGGTTCCAAAATCTGCAACTGTTTTTCCTGAACAACCATATTGTTGCAGCGCCCGGATCATCATGACAGTAGTAGCATGGTGACCGGTTCCGAAACTCATTTTAGGAGTAATGATAATGTCGTGGGTTACCGTATCTATTGGCTTATGAAATTCAGCCCGGATAGCTACGAAATCATCAATTATCACAGGTTGAAATTCACTTTCCCATATTGCATTCCAGTTCTTATTTGCTAAAAACGAAACGCTATAAACTATATTATGGGCATCAGCAAAATCTTGCACTACCGATTGATCATACAACTCTTCAGAAACATACGCTTTTACAAAATCTTCTCCCTCCTCAAATCCTTCAGGTTCCATAATATCATTGATACAGGCAATTACCAAATCACTCTGCTCTCGAGAATGAATTGAAAACCGGATTTCAATATACTTTTCGCTCACCTATTAAAAATAAAAAAGCTACCTGAATGATCGGGTAGCTTTCATGAATATAATCATATTAACCCTGAGGGGTATTATTTTCTTCCCTGCCCTGTTCTTTATCCGTTGCATGTTTAATCTGAGGTTTAGCAGGTGCAAAATCCGGCCTGGGCATTAAAGCTTTTCTACTCAGTTTAAACTTACCTGTCTTCTGATCAACACCCACCAGTTTCACCTTCACGGAGTCGCCCTCTTTTAATACCCCTTCCACAGTTTCCAACCGCTTCCAGCTTATTTCACTGATGTGCAATAGCCCCTGTTTCCCGGGAAGAAATTCCACAAAAGCGCCAAATTCCTTAATTCCTTTTACCACTGCTTCATATACTTCTCCTACAGATGGAACAGCCACAATTCCTTTAATCCATGCAACTGCTTTTTCCAATCCTTCCTTAGCGGGAGAGAAAACACTCACCTCCCCGACATTACCTACTTCTTCAATATTAATGGTGGTACCTGTAGACCTTTGTATCTCCTGAATAACCTTACCCTGGGGTCCGATAACAGCTCCAATAAATTCTTTATCAATAAACATCTTTTCCATTCTCGGTGCATGCGGTTTCACTTCCTCTCTTGCGGCTGCAATACAACTATACATAGCCTCCAGAATATGCAAACGGCCTTTGCGCGCCTGCTCCAGCGCTTCGCGCATAGTATCCATGCTAAGTCCGTCAATTTTAATATCCATCTGCACTCCACATATCCCTTCCCGGGTACCTGTAACTTTAAAATCCATGTCGCCAAGGTGATCTTCATCCCCGAGGATATCCGTCAGAATCGCATACTTTTTGTCTGTATCCCGGGTTATTAATCCCATTGCCACGCCGCCAACATGTTTGGGAATAGGAACGCCGGCATCCATAAGAGCCAGGGACCCTGCACAAACTGTTGCCATTGAAGACGACCCGTTTGATTCCAGTACATCACTTACCACTCTTACAGTATACGGATAATCATTACCCGGCATCATCTGTTTCAAAGAACGCATAGCCAAATTTCCATGACCTACTTCTCTTCTGCCGGGACCCCGTAAGAATTTAATTTCTCCGGTGGAAAAAGGTGGAAAATTGTAATGGAGATAGAACTTGGTATAGTCTGACTTTGCAGCACTCTCCACCAATAATTCATCCAAAGGTGTTCCCAGCGTAACGGTAGTCAACGACTGCGTTTCCCCTCTGGTAAATAAAGCCGAGCCGTGTGGTGTTGGCAAATAATCCACTTCCATTGCCAGAGGACGAACTTCATCCAGTTTTCTGCCATCGAGGCGAATCCGATCATCAAGGATCATATTCCGGACAATCTCCCATTGCAAATCATCGAAATATTTCTTTGCTAACTTCACTTCCTCCTCCTCCGGTTCCTCACCTAAACTGGTTACCAATTCTTCTTTCAGCTTGTCAAAAGCTTCACTCCTTTCATGTTTGGAGGTACCTGCTTTTGCAATCTGATATATCTTATCTGAGGTAAGGGTTTTTACCTTTTCCAGCAGGGTTTCATTTTGTTCGGGTTTGGTATATTCCCTGTTCTGAGTAATTCCTTTTCTGCTTCTCAGCTCCTGTTGCGCTTTAATCTGAATCTTAATTGCTTCATGAGCAATTTCAAGGGCTTTTACCAAATCTTCCTCGCTGCATTCTTTTGATTCACCTTCCACCATCATCAGATTCTTTTCTGTAGCCCCAATCATAAAATCCATATCCGCTTTTTCCATTTGTGTACGGCTTGGATTAACTACAAATTCACCATCCACTCTGGCCACCCGAACTTCCGATATGATTTCTTTGATGGGAATATCAGACACCGCCAATGCAGCCGATGCAGCCAGACAGGCCAAAGCATCAGGGAGAACTTCAATATCACTTGAAACAAGTGTTATAATCACCTGAACCTCACAAAAATAATCTTCGGGAAACAAGGGTCGCAAAGCACGGTCCACTAAGCGGCTGGTCAATACTTCATTATCGCTGAGTTTTCCTTCGCGTTTGAAGAAAGAGCCCGGAATTCGTCCGGCGGAGCCAAATTTTTCCATATAATCCACGCTTAATGGAAAAAACTCCTGGCCTGGCTTAGGTTCCTTATTAGCAACCACTGTTGCCAGCAACATTGATTTACCCTGGCGTACCACCACAGAACCATCAGCCTGACGGGCCAACTTTCCATTTTCTATAGTTACGGTTCGGCCGCCGCCAAGATCAAATGATACTTCAATCGGTTGAGAGAGCATAAAATAATTTGAATTTAAATAGCTGCAATCAAAGGCATCAGGGAGGAAATATACCGGATTGCAAACCCTGTAGTTAAATAAAAAACCCTTGTCCAAAAATTATTATTCCCAACTCAGGTTGGGAATAATAACAAATGTTGTTGTTATTTTCTGAGCCCCAGCTTTTCAATTAAATTACGATACCGCTGGATATCCTGCTTGCTCAGATAGGCGAGAAGACTTTTTCTTTCTCCCACTAATTGCAACAGACCTCTGTTGCTTGAAAAATCCTTCTTGTTTCCCTGAAGGTGTTTTGAAATATGTGCAATACGTTCTGTCAATAAAGCAATCTGCGCTTCTATAGAACCCGTATTGGTCTCTTTCCCTCCAAATTCAGCAAAAATTTTAGTTTTTTTGTCAGCGACTAATGTAGGCATCTCATTTTTTTTACATCCCAAAAATTATAACTTCTTCTTTTTCGCGTGCAAAGGTAAAAAAATATTACAAACCAGCAGGATTTATTTTATTCTGTTTTTTTATAATTTAAGCCACTTTTATGACCCAACAATAAAATTCCATCTGACAATCAGTAACTTTCCGCAAAAATCATAACTGAATTGAGGAATTTATACCGTTTTGCTTTAATAGGGTGTGGGCAAATTGGGACAAGACATATTAAACAAATTCAAAATTACGGCATTTTAGCGGCAGTTTGCGATGTGGATTTTAATAAAGCAAAGGATTGGGCTTCCCGAAATACGGCTGTACCCTATTCAAGTACAGAAGAGATGCTGAAATCGGAAAAAGATATTGATATCGCTGTGGTTTGCACTCCCAATGGTCTTCATGCCACTCATGCTATCAGTTCTATGCAGCATGGAATGCATGTATTGTGTGAAAAGCCTATGGCTATTGCAGTGAAAGATGCTAAGGAAATGCTTCAGACCGCAACACAAATGAACAGAAAACTTTTTGTGGTTAAACAAAACCGGTACAATCCTCCTGTAGTAGAATTGAAAAAGATCCTTACTGAAAACAGATTAGGAAAAATAACCAGTTTTCAGATTAATTGTTTTTGGAACCGTCCGAAATCCTATTATCAAAATACCTGGAGAGGCACCCGGGTGCTGGATGGCGGAATTCTTTTCACTCAATTCAGTCATTTTATAGATTTGCTTTATTGGTTGCTGGGCGATATAAAAAAGGTAAATGGTATCGGAAAAAATTTTCTGCATCAGGATTGCACCCAATTTGAAGATACCGGTGTTGTTTATCTGGAAATGCAGAACGGGTCTATTGGTTCGCTGCATTTTACAACCAACAGCTTTCAGTCTAATATGGAAGGCTCCATAACGCTGTTTGGCGAAACCGGAACCATTAAAATAGGCGGTCAATATCTGAATGTATTGGAATATCAACGCATACGGGATTATGATATCCGTCAATTACCCGTTGGCAAAAGTGCAAATGAATATGGTTTTTATACGGGCAGTATGAGCAATCATGATAAAGTATATGAAAATCTTATTAAAAACCTGAATGGAGAAGAAAACAACTCCGTAATGGCAGAGGATGGATTTAAAACCGTTGAAATTATAGAACAGATCCATGCTGCCATCCGTACTGCATAAAAAATAAAACACTTGAAAAGAATCTCTTTTACAGTAACCAATGAACTTGTTTATGACCAAAGAATGATACGCATCTGTAGTACACTTACGCGTGAAGGTTATGACGTTATGTTAATCGGGCGGCGAAACAAAAGATCAGCAGTATTACAGAAGCATCCTTTCAAACAAAAACGAATCTTTTGTTTTTTCAATCATGGAAAGTGGTTTTATATGGAGTTGAATATAAAATTATTTTTCTTTCTGCTTTTTAAAAAAACGGATGCCATTTGTGCCATTGACTTAGACACCATTCTACCGGTTTGGCTGGTTACTACCTTAAGAAACAAACTTCGGATATATGATGCACATGAATTGTTCTGCGAAATGAAGGAAGTACGAACCCGGCTCAAAATCTACCGTTTCTGGAAAAGAATCGAACAGTTTGCCGTTCCCCGTTTCAAACAGGGATATACTGTAAATGCACCTATAGCAGAAGAATTCAAAAAAATGTATGGGGTAAACTATGCAATCATTCGAAATATTAGTGTTTTAGAACCTACTCAGGATACAATAAAAGAAAGGCAGGATTTTATTATTTATCAGGGAGCGGTAAATGAAGGCAGGAGCTTTGAAACCCTGATCCCTGCCATGCAATATATTGATTCGAAACTGATGATTTACGGAGATGGCAATTATATGCAACAGACACGGGCTTTAATACAAAAGTACAACCTGGAGGAAAAGATTATCCTGAAAGGCAAAGCCATACCTAACGATTTAAAAACCATAACGCCCCAAGCTTCTATTGGGATTACTTTATTTGATCGGGAAGGCAACAGCAACTATTATTCTCTCGCCAATCGTTTTTTCGATTATATCCACGCTGGGATTCCGCAGCTTTGCGTAGACTATCCGGTGTACCGCGAACTTAACAATCAATATGAAGTGGCTTTGTTAATAGAAGACCTGTCACCTGAAAGCATTGCCCGGCATATACAAACTTTATTATTGGATCAGGAATTATATAACCAGCTTAAACAAAATTGTATGGCTGCAAGAAAAGTATATAATTGGCAGCAGGAAGAAAAGAAATTGATTGAATTTTACACCCGGTTATTTCAATGAAATCAGGCAAGAATCAGTTTATCACACAGAGGATGTATATCGTGAAGTGATACCGAAGGAGTGAAATGAGCTATTCAAACCCTGAAAAGAAAAATATGACAGCAAGGTCTTTGCGTTCTTTGCCTTAAACTCTTTGCGACCTTTGCGGTCTGCTTTTTTACCGCAGAGACCACGGAGGATTTCGCAGCGTTCATATTAATTGGTTATTGATAAAATTAAATGAATATTCGATTGAAACGGAGCGACTTTATCCATATAGTATGCCTGGATGTTCCCTATCCTGTTGATTACGGCGGGGTATTTGATCTGTTTTATAAACTGCTGTATTTAAAAGAGCAAGGCATCAAAATCATCCTTCATTGCTTCCAGGGAGGCAGAGATAAACAACCTATTTTAGAAAACTATTGTGAACAGGTTTATTATTATAAACGCAAACGCGGTATCCGCTCTATTTCTCTAACTGTTCCATATATCGTTCAATCCCGAACCGATATTCAATTATTAAAAAACCTTTCTCACGACAACTTCCCGGTTTTGATAGAAGGCACCCATTGCACTAAGTTGCTTTCGCAGAACCGTTTACAGAACAGGAGAGTAATTCTTCGCTTGCACAATATTGAATCCGATTATTATCAGCAATTATACAATAAGGAATCCTCCTTTCTCAGAAAACTATATTATCTCTATGAATCCAGGTTGTTGAAAAAATATGAGCCCGGGGTTTTTAAAACGGCTGATCTTATTCTCCCGGTTTCTGAAAAAGACAAATTTGCTTTGCAGGAAGTGATGAATACGGAGCAGGTAAAAATGCTTCCGGTTTTTACCGGATGGAATAAGGTTAATATTAAAGAAGGTACAGGAAATTATTGTCTTTATCACGGCAACTTAGAGGTGACTGAAAATGAGGCTGTGGCATTCTGGTTGATGGAGGATATCTTTCAGGATTTAGAAATACCCTTAATAATTGCCGGAAAAAATCCTTCCTCAAAACTGATTTCAGCCGTATCCCAACAATCCCATATTAAAATCATAGGGAATCCCGATGAGACCCAAATGGAGCATTTGATTCAAAATGCCCAAATCAATCTCCTCCCCTCTTTCAGTACCACCGGTATTAAATTGAAATTATTACATGCTGTTTTTTGCGGTAGACATTGCATAACTAATGAAGCGATGGTTACAGGAACCCATCTTGAAAATTTATGTATCCTGAATGAAAAAGCGAATGCTTTCAAGGAAAGCATCCGCTCTATATTTTATCGTCCTGTATCTTCCGAAGAAATGATCCGCCGTCAGGAAGTTTTGGATCAGTTTTACAACAACCATCAAAATGTCATACAGTTAATTCAATACTTCAAAGATGAAAACGGAAGACGGTAATGATAACATCAAACTTTATGGTGTTTTATGTAAAACCTTATCCGCGTTTAATCCTTCAGATTCAGGTATTTCTTTACCGCATTATAATTATTCCAGTCTACAACAGGTCCGGCTTTTCTTGCAGCAACACCACCCGGAATAAGAACATAGCGAAATTGCCAAAGATGGTTGTTATTTCCATCTATACCGGAAGTTAAATCCAAATTGGAATAAATGTCAATTTTCCCAATACGATAATTAGGTTCTATGGTCAGATTTATATAAGGGCTGAAATAAGGCAATGGATATATAAATGGATCAGCTGACGTGCCGGTATTAAAATATACTTTTATTGCACCATTGTTTAAAATATCGAGATCAAGTCGGGGAGCCTCAATAATGGCATAATAGCCAACGGTATCAATAATTGCTCCATCATGAACTGTATCAGCAGCAAACGCAACATCCATCCATTCCGAATAAATCACATTGGCAGTACCCGGTTCGCCTTTATCTCCTTTTACCCCTGCGGAACCCTGCGCCCCCTGAAGCCCCTGTTCCCCCTGAGGGCCTTGAGGTCCTTCCTTAGAGCAGGATGAAAAAGATATAGCTAAAGCCAACAGGCAGCCGGCAGCCAATTGTAATGTAATTTTTTTCATAAAGTATATGTTTGTATTTGATTAATCATAAAAATAGCAAATAAAAGACAAGAACACGACAAAAATAAAACAGAGGTTAGGGTGCAAACCAATTTATCCAGGACTGTCCGTTTGTCGCACTTACCATATCATATTCATCGTCTCCGGTTTGCACCAGAAAAAAACCTTCACTCTCCATTAATTTCAAGGCAGTATTAACATAAGGCTCCATTGCGTCGGCAGGGATATCACCCAAATCACCTAAATAATCACCAAACACGATCCGACCATCGGCTGTAAAAGCAGGAGGTTCAAAGGCAGTACCGAAACTCAGGGTTAACTGTCCGTCTTCTGTCATCAGATAACCGGCAAGGTCATAGGTTATGCCGCCATAAGATTTTTATTTAGGAAAAAAACTGTATAATCAAACAGTAGGCTTCTTATCTGCAAT
>CAZFGP010000169.1:0-8644 GCA_964518685.1 uncultured Terrimonas sp. | reverse complement strand
CTACCCGTTATTTCACGGAAGCTGCGGCAATAGTGAACGCAAAAATGATTTATGTATCCACCGATTTTATTTTTAGCGGGGAGGAGGGGCCTTATAGGGAAACCGATGAACCCAAGCCGGCAAATTATTATGGGCAAACCAAATGGGAAGGCGAACAAATTATCCGGCAGAGTTCGCTCCATTGGGCTATTGTACGCACCGTACTGGTATACGGCAATATACTTAGTGGTACAAGAAGTAATATCGTTTCCTGGGTAAAAGATAATTTAGAAATGGGGAAGCCCATTAAAGTAGTGAGTGATCAGATACGCACGCCCACCTATGTGGAAGACCTGGTGCGGGGTATACAACTTATCATTGAAAAGAAAGCAGGGGGCATTTTTCATATTTCCGGGAAGGAGGTACTAACCCCCTATGAGATGGCCATTCGGGTTGCAGACTATTTTGGTTTGGATAAAAATCTAATGACAAAAGTGGATGCTTCTGTTTTTTCCCAACCCGCACGCCGCCCGTTGAAAACCGGATTTATAATTGAAAAAGCAGAAAAAGAATTGGGGTATCATCCAATTGGATTCAATGAAGGGATCCGTAGAATGTTTCTACCTTCGCACGATGATGCAAAGAAAAGTTGAAATAATGGCTCCGGCCGGCGGCTTTGATTCCCTGATGGCAGCTATCCAGGGCGGCGCCGATTCCGTTTATTTTGGAGTGGAGCAACTGAATATGCGGGCGCGGGCCACTATGAATTTTACTTTAGACGATATTGCAGAAGTGGCTAGAATTTGCAAGGAACATCGTCTTCGCTCTTATATTACCCTAAACACCATTGTTTATGATCACGATCTTTCCCTTATAAAAACCATTGTTAATACGGCTAAGGAGGCGGGCATTACAGCTATCATTGCAGCCGATCAGGCGGTAATAGCTTATGCCCGATCTGTGGGTATGGAAGTGCATATTTCTACACAGGTAAATGTAACCAATATTGAAACGGTGAAATTCTACTCGCTTTTTGCCGATACAATAGTGCTGGCACGGGAGTTGAGTCTTACGCAGGTGAAAAAAATAACCGATGCCATTCGCGCCGAAAATATTAAAGGACCGTCCGGCAGATTGATTGAAATTGAAATCTTTGTTCATGGCGCCTTGTGTATGGCGGTATCGGGAAAATGTTATTTGAGTTTACATACGCATAATGCTTCTGCCAATCGCGGCGCCTGCATTCAAAATTGCAGACGAACTTATAAAGTGATAGATCAGGAGGAAGGTCATGAACTGGCTATTAACAATGAATATATTATGTCTGCTCAGGATCTTTGCACTATTGACTTTTTGGATCAGGTGTTAGAAGCAGGGGTATCGGTGTTGAAAATAGAAGGTCGCGGCAAAGGACCAGAGTATGTAAAAACAGTAACACAGTGTTATCGCGAGGCAGCAGAGGCTTATTTTGAGGGCGCCTATACTAAAGAGAAGGCGGAGAAGTGGAAAGAGAAAATGGAAAATGTATACAATCGCGGGTTCTGGTCGGGATATTACCTGGGACAGGAATTGGGAAAATGGACACATACTTCAGGTTCAAAAGCTAAGTTGCGGAAAATATATCTGGGTAAGGGAAGTAATTATTTTAACAGAATTGGAGTGGCTGAATTTCTGATTGAATCTCAATCGCTGAAAATAGGAGATGTGATTTTAATTACCGGACCCACCACAGGCGTAATAGAAACAGTAGTGGAAGAACTTCATACCACCAATGGACCGGTGGAGGAAGCGGTGAGAGGTGATTTTTGTTCCATCAAATTAGAAAACCCTATCCGGAAAAATGATAAACTATATAAATTAGTAAGCGCTTCAAAATGATAACTATTACGCTTCAGCGCGAAAAATGCATTGGTTGTAATTATTGCAGAGAACATGCTCCGCAACGTTTTACCATGTCAAAGAAAGATGGGAAGGCCGTGCTTCTTAATGCCCGGGAAAAAAGAGCCTTTCATGTTATCAGGGTTCACGAAGAGGAACTAGAATCCTGTTTAAATGCAGCTAAGTCCTGCCCTGTTAAAATCATCCAGGTAATTGAATAGATTACTCTCTATTTTCAAAATCTATTCCCTTTTGTACAGGAGTGCTTTACAAAATTGTTTTCCTGAGTTCTTCTGCCGGTTTAGGCGACAAGTAGCCCGGTGCAATATCAAACACAGTTCTTGCTCCGGTTTGTCCTTCCGATGCTAACCTTGCAATAGCCCTGGCATAAGCCACTAATACATTTGACGTAAACCCAGGATTGTCTTCAAGTGTCAAACTGAATTCCATTCTGTGTTTGGTACCGTTGCCTGTTGTTCCAGTTCGAAAAACAATGCCTCCATGAGGCATGGTAGAATGGTGGGCTTTCAGTTCTTCTTCAGAAATAAAATGAACGGTGGTATTATACTGATCAAAATAATTAGGCATAGTTTTAATAGCGGTTGCAATAGTATTGGTGTCAGCTCCTGCCTCAGCAACCACGTAGCATACCCGCTCATGTTTTTCTGCTGTTGTTAATACGGGGTTACCTCCGGCGCGAACCTTAGCCAGTGCATTCTCTATAGGGATTGTATACTGTACACCATTTTTCACTCCGGGAACCCGCCGGATGGCGTCAGAATGACCCTGGCTTACCCCCTTGCCCCAAAAAGTATAATCAGCGCCATTGGGTAGAATACTTTGTCCCAGCAATCTTGCAATGGAGAATAAACCCGGATCCCAGCCGGTAGAAATTAAACTTAAGGTTTTATGACTTTTAGCAATGGCATCTATCTGGTTAAAATATTCAGGAATTTTGGCATGGGTATCAAAGCTATCCACCGTATTGAACCATTGAGCCACCTGTGGTACCTGCTCCGGTAAATCAGTTGCAGAACCTCCGCAAAGAATCATCACATCTATTTTGTGCCGATAAGTTTCTAATGCGGAAATGGAAACTGCTTTTGCTCCTGTATGTAAAGACCCGGGATCGCGCCGTGTAAAAATGGCTGTTAATTCCATATCGGGATTTTGTCCGATAGCCATTTCAACTCCCCTGCCAAGATTACCATATCCAATAATTCCAACTCTAATTGTTTTATACTGATTTTCCATATTCGTTATTTTTTCTTCAAATATATTAAGAATAACCTGATGTTATTCCCTTTTCCTTCCGGGAAACAAAGTTGAATTTTCATACAACTTAGCTGTGATAAGCATTGTATAGGATTGTTATTATTTGGTTAAGCACCGGAAAGCAGAAAAAAGTAATATATTAAATCCAAAATTTATATAAATATTTATCATTAAGATAATAAAAAACAAAAAATATCTAACTTTCCAACAGAGGAATAATGGCTATAAACAAAAAAATTAACACATGAATAATTAATAAAATATCTTAATAAAGTTTTTGCGAATCTCTTTCCGGGCAGCCGTTGTCCTTCGGAGTTAAAATGTACCCTGTCTCCTCTATGATGTAAATCTTTAGAACCTGTTATCGCTGTCCGAATTTTATTTTTCTCTAAAGTTGGCAAAAAGTGCAACCTCTCTGAAAGTGGAATCATAAATCCATAAGGGAAAGAAAAACAGAGGCCTGATGTGCATTGTATTTTTTAATGAAGCTCCGCTTTTTTATTTAAACCCAAAGTTTGCAGCAACTATTGAGCTACTGCAAAATTCCGGTTAAACGGATTATTAACGGCTTCGCCTACTTTAAGTGCAGAATGCCGGAAGGTTGGCTGTCAGTACTTTTCTACGTGGAAAATTTCTCCTTTAGTATTATGACAATAGTATGATAATTCAGAATTAAATGAACTTTAGTTTTGCTTCCTGCATGGGGAGATGTAAAATATTATCAGGATTTTTATGGGTATTGTTTTCGATGAGCAGCGTTGCACAGATGCAGTCCGACTCTATAGGGAGGCTATTGGATGAGGTGGTAATTACCGGTACCAGAACAGAAAACAGGGTAAAGAATCTGCCTTTGCCAATTCAGGTAATATCTGCCAGAACCATTCAGCAAAGTGGAGCGGAAAATCTGTTGGATCTATTGCAGATGCAAACGGGTCTGGTGATAGCAGTGAACCCCTTAGGTATTTCTTTACAGGGATTTCCTAATCCTTTTGGTACTGGTGTTCAGATGCAGGGGCTTGATCCTGCATATACTTTGATCTTAGTGGATGGTGAACCCCTTACCGGCAGAAATGCCGGTATTTTGGACATGGGCAGAATTGCCTTGAATAATGTTAAACAGGTTGAAATTCTGCGCGGCCCGGCTACCAGCCTCTATGGCTCAGATGCGCTGGCCGGGGTTATCAATATTATTACACAAGACCCGGTTCATAATACACTGGAAGGGAGATTGAGATATGGTTCAAACAACGAACAGGTTCTGTCGGTAAAAGGTGGATTGAAGATTAAAAAAACTTCATTGGAAATTCTTGCGCGACGGTACAGTAATGATGGATGGGATTTTTCAGAAACCACCTATGGAAAAACCATTGATCCTTTTCAGAACCACTCGGTGAATATCAAAACCATTACCCATTTAAATGACAGAAATACGCTGGTTTTTTCCGGCAGATATTTCAATCAAAAGCAATTCAATAATTATATGATTGCTCCGGAATCGGGAAATGAAATCATTACGGGAACCACAGTTGAAGAAGATAAGAGTATGTATGGAAAATGGCAGCACCAGGTAAATGACCGGTTGAATTACATTGCCAGCGTATATGCTACCGGCTTTGGCAATTACTCCAATGCCTTCCTGAAAAGAAATGATTCTCTTTATGAAAAAATTACGTTGAGCCACTTTTTATTAAGACCGGAGTTGCAGTTCAACCTGGGTTCAAAAGGAAATCAATGGGTGGCAGGAGGGGGATACAATTACGAGTTCGTTAATTCTAACCGGTATAGTGCTACAAAGCGAATGGATGCAGGATATGCCTATTTGCAAAAGCAATTTTCCTTTTTAAACGATTTTAATTTGATTGCCGGCGCACGTTACGACAAAAATAGTTTGTATGCCGCGCAATTGAGCCCCAAGATTGCAATAGCCTATACAATTAATACAGATTTTATTTTAAAAGCAAGTTTGGGCAGGGGCTTTAAAGCTCCCGATTTTCGTCAGCAGTTTCTCGATTTTTCTAACAGCTTAGTGGGGTACACCATTCTTGGCGCACGTGAAATTGGTAATGGTTTAAAACGCTTGCAGAGAGATGGACTGCTTGCTGAGTCAATAGACATTCAGCCCTATAGCAAGGGAGTGGAGTTGGATCCTGAGAGGTCAACGGGAGTAAATCTTGGATTTGACTACACCCTTAATCCCGGAATGATCTGGAAGCTCAATCTTTTCAGAAACGATATCAACCACCTCATTGAAACCTATAGTCTGCCCTTTAACCAACTGAATAATAAAGCTATTTTTTCCTATATCAATGTGAATAAAGTTTACACTCAGGGTCTTGAGCTTACATGGAGCTATCATCTGGGTAAAAACTTCCTGATTAATGCCGGGTATAACCTCCTTGATGCAAAAGATAAAAAAGTGATACAGGATATAAAAGAGGGAAAGATATACAAACGTGATCCTTCATCGGGGAAATCAACCTTAGTTAAAGCGAAAGATTATAAGGGATTATATAACCGGAGCCGGCATACTGCAATGCTGAGTGTACAGTACACGAACTCAAAATTAAAGGCAGGTGCAGGACTGTTTGTGAAATACCGGGGCAGGTATGGATTTCAGGGCATTAACAATTATGAAGACGGAAATGAAATCCTGGACGATCCCAGAGAATTTGCGGAAGGATTCAGCCTCGTTAATGTCATTATCAATAAAGAAATCGGATCTCATTTTAATATTCGGGGAGGTGTGGATAATCTGCTGAATTATACGCAACCCGTATTGATGCCCTCCCAATTTGGAAGAAGTTATTTTTTAAGTGTGAATTTTAAATTATAAAACCTCAAAACAAACGAAGAAATGAAAATGAAATATTTAGTATGGGGCTTGCTAACTTTTAGTGCGGCGGTAAGCATAAGTTCATGTACAAAGGATAATGCCGTTCCTGAACCTACTGAAATTACGGCTACCGATTCAATTACGATTCCTTTTAGAAGTGATCATTATACTTTTTACAGTCTCGAAAGCGGAAAAGAAGTGCCCTTGGAGGATTCTGCAACCACTAAATGGGATATCGGACTCCGCTTTGCAAGCATTATTGTAAATAGTCATGCCAGTGGCCCCGGTGCTGGAGGAATTGTGGTAATGAAGGGCGTGTACGAAGATTTGGACAAAGCACCTGATGACGGGTATGCTTATGACACCACTACTACAAAGTTGGCCGTAAATAGTAATCCAAGAAGCGCTGATGCCTGGTATCTTTACGAACCGGTTAACCATAATCTTTCTCCTAAGGCCGGATTGTTTTTTGTTGTGAAAACGGCAAATGGCAGATATGCGAAACTGGAAGTAATGAAAGTGAATTATGTGGGATGGGACCCCGGAGCGGGAGATACTTATCCTGAAAGTATACAGTATAAATTCCGCTATACTTATCAGTCCAACGGCACTACTCAGCTTGGAGATTAAACAAATACAAAAATCCAGACTTTGCCGGATTAAATTATAAACTCAAATTTGCGATCTGCGTGAAATACTGCTCATCAGACCGCAAATTTGCTTTAGCCATTCATTTCTTTTATTGTTCGGTTCAAAGAGTTGCTGATCATTGACAGGGCTTTGTTGAGCGTTTTTATTTTGGTTCTGAAAGACAGGATGGCAATCCGTATTACAAATTTTCCATTCAGCAGGGTGGAACTAAAAAACACAGTACCATCTTCGTGCATATTGTTGAGGAGTTTTCGGTTAAATTCGTTTTCCTCACCCCCGGAAGGATACCAGAAAAAACTTACGGACAACTGCGGCTCGGGCCCTGTAAGGAATCCTAAATCCTGCAATCGCATTCTCATATACTGTACCTGTAACAGTTTTTCTTCCAGACAGGCTATGAATGGTTTTATGCCGTGCAATTGCAGCGGAATCCACATCCTCAATCCCCTGAAATGTTTTGACAGTTCAGGCGATACATTGGCCGGGCTTTCCGACCATTCTTCTAATAAGGCATCCTGCATATAGTTAGCCTCGTAAAGATGAGCGTGCTGTACAGCCCGGGCATCTTTTACCAAAACCGCACCTATGCCATAGGGTAAGAACATGCCCTTATGTGGATCCACAACAAGTGAATCAGCCTTCTCAATACCTTTAAACAAATCTTTTTTTGAGGTGAGAATAAAGAATCCGCCATAAGCGGCATCTACATGAAACCACAGATTATTTTCGCGGGCTATAGTTGCAATAGCTTCAAGCGGATCAATAGCGCCGGTATCCGTTGTGCCTGCGGAAGCAATAATCAAATACGGATTCAATCCTTCCTTCTTATCGGAAAGAATTTGTTCTTCAAGCGCCACGATATTCATCTTATATTCCTCATCTAATGGAATATACCGTATCAAAACGTCCTCTAATCCAATGATCCGAAGAGATTTTTGAATGCAGTGATGTACCTGAACGCTCAGGTAAATAACACTTCGTCTGATATTTTCATTTTTAATCCTATATTTATCTCTTGCCGCAGTAAGGGCAATCATATTGGAAATAGATCCGCCCGAAGCCAGATTGCCTACTGCCGTTTCAGGGAAGCAAAAGATATGTTTTAACCAGTTGATCAATGTGTTTTCAATAGCCACACCACCTGGTGAAGCATAGGAAACACCGGCATATTCATTGGTTACTGCCGCCAGAAAGTCGCCCAGGGCAGCCGAAAACACGCCACCTCCCGGAATATAACCCAAATGACCACCCGAAGCGGGTTTAATACCCGTTTCTGCTACCTCTTCCTCAAGGAGATTTATTATTTCTTCAATGCTTTTTGCGTTTTCTCCAATGTTAAGACTTTCCCTGTCTGCTGTTTTTGGGTTGTATGCCTTGGCGTCTGGCAATTTGTCAATAAACTGGTTAGCCCAGGAACCCATTTTGTTCAATAAAAATTTTCTCTCTTCCATACCGGGTTCCAGCATCTCCGAACGGCTTTCATATTCCTGAATTTGACGGATCAGTTGTTGCATCGTTTTTTTTTCAAATCCTAAAAAATAATCGTTTGTAATATAGAAAAATATCAGGCAATCGTTCCTGAACCGATTACTTCCTCGTTCAGGTACCAGGCTGCAAATTGTCCGGGAGTGATTCCCCGCTGAGGTTCGTTAAACAAAATATAAATTCCGTTTTCTTTTCTGATAATAGTGGCTTTTTGCAATGGCTGCCTGTAGCGAATACGAACCATCATGTCATAAGACTCACCTGTTGCTAATTCGTAATCGGGGTTTACATAATGAACCCCTTCAGGATTAATCTTGAGCGCATAGCGGTTTAATCCCGGATGTTCTGCCGATTGACCCGAAAAAATGAGGTTGTTAGCTGTGTCTACCTGAAGTACAAAAGAAGGGTTAGGTCTGCCTCCGATATGTAACCCTTTGCGCTGCCCCACCGTGTAATAATGTGCACCCTGGTGCTCTTCCACTTTTATTCCTTCTTCACGCAAAAAGTGAAAGGGAGTGGCCAGTTGTTCCACATTTTCGGGAA
>CAZFGP010000168.1:0-8688 GCA_964518685.1 uncultured Terrimonas sp. | reverse complement strand
GTTTGTCATTATGTGTTTTTTACTCAGTTAAAGAAATTATGCTTTTAGTATTACAAATATCTTTTAAGGTTAAAAAATTATTTTTGAATTCCGACCAGCCTATGTCTGATATTCTTTTGCCGGTTATAGATACCGGATCTTTAAACAGAATACGGGTATTATTATTTAAAGCGGTCATTAATAATATATCGCCCCAATTTAGTATTCCGGGAATATGGATAGCCAGATCAAAAAAATCAATGCCTTCCCGCCTGTCTAAAGCATAGCTCAGAGGAAAGGTTCTCAGAATACACGTGTCCACATTGTTGTTTATTGCAGATTCTATTAAAGTTGCTACTGCCAGTTCTCCTGTGGCATCCAAGGTTAGTGAGGTTGGCCGGTAGGTAGAATGAATGTAATCAATGACGTTCTTTATATCATTTACCCATTCCTCCATAATGGTACGCCCCAGCCATATTTCAGCACGGGCAAGGGTATGGAATCTGGGTAATCCCCCGTCAATTTTTGCTGATTGCAGAGATGCAAATTCGCCAATGCCCCAAAGATCTGCTGTTATTACCCCATATCCTTTTTGGATATATTCGCGAATATGAACTGCCTCATCATCACCGTTTTCTTTATTCCTTGTTATAATTACGAAATGCAAATTTCCCTTAGCGGGTGGATGAAATCTAACTGAAATCAAATGGTTTCGGGTTGTCTCTATAATTATTTTTTGCCATCCGGCTTTATTACTCAAATGATGTACCTCTTTTATCTGATCTGGCGCATCAGAATAGGCGAGCAGACCTTTTAATTCCTGAATTTTCCTTTCCCTGCTGATGGTTTTTATTTGATACAAACTTTGAGTTAACTCCTTTCCCCTTTGGATACAATAATTGGAGGTAGTTGTTACCAAAGAATTCCTACTTCCCTCGGGAAATACCATCAACTGCTCCTTTGGCAATAAGGTGAATGGAATTTCTTCCTTAGGGCTTCCGTCGCCTACTTCTTTGAGTTTCCAATCGAACCAGCCCAACATAGTTTGTCTTATTTCGGGCCAATATCCGTGGGACGTATCAAAAAGCCGGAATTGGATATTATTCTCCAGATTATACAAGGCAAAAATTGATTTTGCACGACTAAAACTTCTCAGCATTTCAGAGGGAAGGAAGGTTGGATTCTGCTCCTTCAGACTGTTACAGATATTCAAGGCCCGGGGTGCAATTAGTGACAACACAGCTGACTCTTCTGTAAAAGTGAGTCCGCGGGGCATCATTTCACAAACGCAGTTGGAGCCTAAAATATAGGACTGAAATGTGCCTACACTTACTACAGGCATAGCGGCCTTAATGCGTTCGTCCAGCGCTGCCAGCCACATGGTTTGATTCCCGCCACCGCTTGCTCCGGTTACGCCTATCCGATTTTTATCCACATAAGGTAATGAACTCAGCAGATCAACTCCTCTTATATTATCTGTTAGCTGATTTCCCAGCAGACTTTCTCCAATATTAAGCAGGGAAGCCCCCAGGTTAGACCCGTGGTATTCATTTCTGCCATGAATAGTAGTGCGTTCCCCTGATCCCCAGGCGTCCATATTCAGGCACACATATCCGTTTAGCGCCAGTTCATGCCCTCTGGGCTGTATCATTTCTCCGGCTTTACCATCCTGCCAGTGACCGTGAACATTAATAATAGCAGGGAAAGGACCCTTCCCATCAGGAATATACAAATTAGCAGTAGCATATATCCCCGGCTGCGTTTGAAAGTAAATTTTTTTTATGGAATATCCCTTCATTTTTATCGTACCGGTTTCCCGAATATCCAAAGGAAGATCAGGGTTGATTTTAACCCCTGCCGCTCTTATTAATCTGCTTCTTAATGCTGTCCGGCCGGCTTCCCATTCTTTGATAGTAGATGGTAATTGATTCAGGTTAAAACGCAGTGCTGCCTCTAACCTCAGATTAGAAGCAATAACATCTGCTAATTCCCGATCAGTATCCGATGAATTGGAAAAGTGTTGAGAATAAACAGTCAACCCCAGAATCAAAAATATTAAACTGATAACAGGTTTGATAAATGCTGCCACTGATTTTTGGTTCAATATACTCACTTTTCTTTGTCAAAAGTTTTTCAATCGTTTGAAGTTGTTAATATAACCCTTTGGCTGCTATAAGAAACACTAATAACTAAACCGGCAATTGAGTTAAATGATAGAGTGGTAGGGAACCAAATAATCTGGGGTCATGAGGTCAACTGCCAGTATAATGAAGGCTGCTGTGCATACTTTTTTACACATACCAGAAAATGAGTTTCAGGTTGGGTGCATATCCGGGAATTTTATCCTATTGGGTAATTCCCTTGCTTACGCATTCACTGGAGGGGTTTTGCCTGGTCTCAGGTTTATGCTATTAGAACCCAGGATACAATTTTCTAATCCGAACCATCCACTCCTCTATTTCATCCTCTGTAATATCGGTAATGTTGAAGTCTGTCGGACTAAAACGGATAGTTCGGTTTTTTTCATTCGATATAAAGACGAAATTTCCTCCGGCATGAATGGTATAAGATTCCAGTCCCCGGGGTGAAGGAAATTCTTTAAAATGGACGGTATTGGTTAGCGCTTCAAAATCTGTCAATACACTAATATTATTCATGTTGCAAAAATAAGTGAAAATCAGTATCTTCAGAAAAATCGTAGAAATGACTTATTTAATATAGCCAAGTATCTTTAGCATACTCTGCGCAGATTGTTCCTTTGCATAAAGCCAGTCTATTAGTTTTCCGTTTTTATCGTACTCAACAATAACATGTTTGGGTGATGGTATCAGACAATGTTTGATGCCACCATAACCGCTGATCTGATCCTGGTAAGCTCCGGTATGAAAAAAGCCCAGATACAGAGGTTCTCCATTTACCACTTTAGGAAGAAAGACTTCGTTGATATGTTCTTCTGAATCGTAATAATCGTGACTGTCGCAGGTCATCCCCCCTAATACAACCCGTTGATATTCTTCCTCCCACTTATTGATCGGCAAGAGCAGAAAACGTTCTCCTATACCCCAGGTGTCCGGCAGGGTGGTAATAAAAGAAGAATCAATCATATACCAGGTTTCCCGGTCATTTTGAACTTTTTGACCGGCTACACTATAAATGTGAGCCATACTTTCACCAACGGTATAGCTGCCAAACTCGGTGTAAATATTAGGCATCGGAACCTTAGCCTTTTTGCAAACGTTTTTGATATTGCGAACGATTTCGTTTATCATAAGCTGATAATCGTATTCAAATCCAAGAGAGTGTTTTATGGGAAATCCTCCGCCGATGTTTATGGAATCCAGTTCGGGACAAATCTTTTTTAGCTGGCAGTAAAGATGTATGATTTTATTCAATTCACTCCAGTAATAAATATCGTCTTTAATTCCCTTGTTAAGGAAGATGTGCAACATCTTCAATTGGAATTTGTCTTCGTTTCCCTCAATCTTATCTACATAAAATTCCAGAATATCTCTTGTTCTCATCCCCAGTCTCGATGTATAAAAAGGGAAAGTGGGTTCTTCTTCAGCGGCAACGCGAATACCAAGTTTAAAAGGTACCTTTACCGATCGCCGATAGGCTTCCAGTTCATCTTTATTATCCAATACAGGAATGACGTTTTTAAACCCTGAGTTGAGCAAACGAGCTATCCGCGAAGTATAGTTCTTTTGTTTAAAACCGTTGCAGATGATATGAATATCCTTGTTTATTTTTCTTCTTTC
Source organism: uncultured Terrimonas sp. (assembly GCA_964518685.1). Classification (GTDB taxonomy): domain Bacteria; phylum Bacteroidota; class Bacteroidia; order Chitinophagales; family Chitinophagaceae; genus Agriterribacter. The sequence goes on along the minus strand of CAZFGP010000168.1, from coordinate 4,951 downwards.
ATACAATCTGTTGATAATTTCTATATCATAGGCATAAGAGGTTTCTAAATGAATTTCATGCTTTAGCGCTTCCTCCACAATGAAAGCAAAATGGGAACTCTTGGTACAATAACAATAAAAGTATTTCCCTTCATAACGGTATTTCTTAAATGCCTCTTTAAACATCTTTTTAGCCTTATTGATCTGCGATCCTATTTTAGGAAGGTAGGTAAGCTTCATCGGCGTACCATACTTGTCAATAAGCGCTTTTAGATCTATACCATTAAAGCGAAGATAGCCATCAACAACTTCAAATCCTTCCTGAGGGAAGTAGAAGGTTTGCTTCACCAGATCGGTGTATGACTTGTTCATTTTTTCTAAACAAATATTCTATAAATGAGCAATGAATATGCAAATGTAATTTTAAATAAGTCTTGGCAGCAAAAAACCGGTGGTGATTTATTGCACTACCGGTTTCTCTATTTTCGAAAATGGTTCAATTCGATGATATTTTACCCGGTTATTTTACCGAGGAAAGCAATCTTTTGAAACTTTCTGCTTCATTCATCGCCATGTCGGCCAATACTTTACGATCGAGATCTATTCCCTTTTGACGAAGCTTAAATATAAATTCAGAATAGGTAAGTCCTTCTTCCCGAACTGCTGCATTTATACGCGTAATCCACAGGGCCCGGTATTCTCTTTTCTTTAGTTTACGACCGACATAACTGTAGGTAAGCCCTTTTTCAACTACGTTTTTGGCAACGGTTAAAACGTTTTTACGTTTGCCATAGTAACCTTTGGCTGCCTTTAATATTCTTTTCCTGCGGGCTTTTGAAGCTACGGAATTTACTGAACGTGGCATACTTATTTTGTTTTAAACTAAGGTACGTTTGTAACGTACGGTAGACTGTTTAGGTAAAATCTGATTAACGGATTGCTGATAGGTCTTCTTTTAATAGAAGTACTTATTTCAAACGCAAAAGACGTTTTACGAAATTCATATTTGATTCATGAACTTGTCCGGGTAATATCATAGCCCGTTTGCGCTTTTTTGATTTTTTTGTCAGCAAGTGACGCCGAAATGCTTTTTGATGCGTGATCTTACCGGTAGCAGTCACTTTAAATCTTTTCTTTGCGCTCGAATTGGTTTTAACCTTTGGCATTGAAGTAGAGAATTTTTGTTAAACCCGAGGGGCGGCCGGGAACAGACCAGGCACTTAGGGAGCCTTTGGGGCAATGAAGTGTTTCATTACATAATTATGTTAAGAAAACACCACCCATTTTTATGGGGTGCAAAAGTAAGGAATATATTTATATATCCAAAAAGTAGAATGGGTACAATAATTTACATTTAATGAATCCAAATTTTGCATTTTAATTTCATTCTCCTAATTTCGCTTCCTAATGCAACTCAGCACAAAACATTTGTTGGGCATTAGGGATCTCACTCCTTCTGATATTCAGCTTATTTTAGATACAGCCACTCAATTTAAGGAAGTATTACAGCGTCCTATTAAAAAAGTGCCTACGCTCAGGGATGTAACCATAGTTAATCTTTTTTACGAGAGTTCAACCCGAACACGGATTTCTTTCGAATTGGCAGAAAAACGGCTTAGCGCCGATACCATTAATTTCACAGCTAGTGGTTCTTCCGTTTCCAAGGGTGAGACGCTGCTGGATACCGTGAACAACATCCTTTCTATGAAGGTGGATATGGTGGTAATGCGTCATAGTGCAAGTGGGGCGCCTCATTTTTTGGCAAAGCATATTCCGGCAGCTATCGTAAATGCTGGAGACGGGATCAATGAACATCCCACCCAGGCCTTGCTGGATGCTTTTTCCATGAGAGAGCAAAAAGGTAAATTGGAAGGGTTGAAGGTTGCCATAATCGGAGATATCATGCATTCCAGAGTTGCTCTTAGCAACATTTATCTTCTTAAAAAAATGGGGGCTGAAGTAATGGTTGCCGGACCGCCCACTCTGATTCCGCCCCATATTCAAAATGCATTCGATATTAGAGTGGAGTATAATGTTCGTAAAGCATTGAAATGGTGCGATATAGCGAATGTATTAAGAATTCAACTTGAAAGACAAAATCAGGTATTATTTTCCTCTCTCCGGGAGTACAATCTGGCTTACGGCGTCAGCCGGAAAATGCTTGATGAGTTAAATAAAGAGGTGCTGATCATGCACCCGGGACCCATAAACCGGGGTGTTGAATTAGATAGTGATGTGGCCGACTCGAAACAATCCATTATTTTACAACAGGTTGAGAACGGAGTGGCAACCCGTATGGCAGTTTTGTATCTGCTTGCAGGAGGCAGAGCCGAAAACTAAATGAAAAAGACTACAGCCAATCCGATACTTTTAAATGAAATCTTGAATTGAGAGAGTTTAGAAATCTCAAATCTCATATCAAAAACCTTTAATTTCTTTATGCAGCGTATAGCCCTTTTTCCAGGTACTTTTGATCCTATCACCATCGGTCATTTAGATATCATCAATCGTTCCCTCAATTTGTTCGACAAACTATTTATAGGTATAGGAAGAAATGCAAATAAAAAATCTATGTTTTCGGAGTCCCAGCGATTGCAATGGATTCAGGAAATTTTCAAAAATGAAGAGAAGGTGGAATCGTTGATTTATGAAGGCCTGACCGTGGAATGTTGTCGGAAGATTAATGCAAATTTTATTTTAAGAGGCATTCGCTATGTCAATGATTTTGAATACGAAAAGGCTATTGCAGATATGAACAGAACCCTCTCTCCCGAGATTGAATCCATATTCCTGACTTGCCTGCCCCAATACACTTCCGTTGCTTCCACGCTGGTAAGAGATGTACTTCATAATGGTGGAGATGCATCACCTTTTCTCCCCGAACCGGTATGGCGTTCTATTGAACTTACGCAGAGCACCTGAGCCGCAAACCAATAAAACGAATTATTTCTGCTGTTAGCAAAAGGATGAAGACTGTAACCTGAGAAACAAGCTGGGTTTTACACAGAGCTATGGTTCAGGAAATCAGATCTTTGTAAAATTTCTCTTCAGAATATCAACGGCTCTCCATTCAGATTGGTGGTGAGTACAGAGGACATATAATCTAAAAAAGGACGAACGGTCTGAAAATAAATATCCACTTTTGAAGCAAAATCCCTGCTTAATACTTCCTTATCTGTGAAATCATGATGGAAGACCCATTGTTTATGGTTAATCAGATCAATGTTCGGATGGTTTCGGTCGAAGCCGGCAGGAGCACTCTTCAACTTGTTGCCGAGCATTTTGCCCCAGTATTTTTTGAAATGGCTATCTTTTAATATTTTCTGCAATTCTGTGGCATCCATCTCCCATTCTTTCCTCATCCGGTTCAAATCGTTTTTATTGGGGCCCCAGAACCCGGATTCAATAAAAGAATGATCGTCCGGCTCAATATGGAGGTAATAACCACCACGTAAGGCCGGTTTCCGACGAACGAATTCGCCGGCAAAATATCTCTTAAAGGGCGTTTTATCTTTTGAAAAATGAATATCCCGGTATATCCGGTAGGTGCGGTGACTCGTCAGAACATCGTGGCGGTTCATCAACCCGGCCACTTCGTCATAGAAGCGTTTCATCCGGTTTTCCAAAATTCTAAACCGGGTCTTTTCTTTACCGAACCACTCCCGGTTATTGTTTTCTCTCAGCTCCCGTAAAAAGTGAAACAACTCTGCCGGTATACGCTCCATTTTTAAGCTAAATTAACCATTTCATACACAAGATGCATAATTCAACAGGAGTGGGTAAAAGAAAAGAATAAAACCCCTAACTTTAATAACCAGACTCTGATAAACTGAAATGAAATAACACCTAAAAATAAACACTTATGACCAACACCGCTGATCAAAAGTATTGCCTCTACTGTGGTAAACCGGTTAAAGGCAGGATTGACAAAAAATTCTGTGATGACTGGTGCCGGAATGCACATAATAACAAACGTTATAGCCAGAGTTCCGTTTTTGTAAAAAACGTAAACACAATTTTACGAAAGAACCGTCAGATCATAGAGGAGTTGATTCCACAAGGCAAGGATGTAGCCCGCACCCCCCGAAAAAAGCTGGCTGAGAAAGGCTTTAATTTTCAATACATTACTCATATCCATATCACACAAAAAGGTCTGACCTATTATTTTTGTTATGAGTACGGATACCTTTCTATCGGACTTGATTCCTGTCTGCTGGTAAGTCGCGACAGAAAGGACGACAGCGCATAACCCGGGCCTTAAGTACCGTGGTTTTAAAAATTATTTTTGCTTATCCGGTGTAATACGTATTATTTTTTATTTTTGTCGTATAAAATGCTGTTTTATGGATGCTAAAATCACCTTAAGCTTTGATTCAGAAATCATTAAGCAGGCAAAAGGATATGCTGCAGATCAGGGGATTAGTCTTAGCCGTCTTACAGAAATTCTGCTTCGGAAGCTCACCAGCGGAAGTTACAATCATATTGAAGATTTCCCTGTTGAGCAATGGGTGAGCATGGTTTCCGAAGGGGAAGCCGAGTACTTCACTACCCCTCCAAGCAGTAAAAAGCGTAAGGCAATGTATTTCGAAAGCCGAAAGAAAAAATGATGCGTATTTTTCTGGATACTAATATTCTAATTTCCGTCCTAAATAAGGAATATCCTCTCTTTCTTTATACAGCCAGGTTGTTAAGTCTTACCCGGGATAACAGGTTTTCACTGGTTACGTCATCGGTGTGTCTTGCTATAACTTTTTATTTTGCCGAAAAAAAGCACGGCACGATTCCTGCCCGTAATAAAATAGCCCTTTTGTTAGAACATATTGAAGTAGCGGATTGTGGAGAAAAGGAAGCGAAGATGGCGATTCAAAACAGGCATGCCTACGATTTTGAAGACGGCCTGCAATACTATAGCGCCTTACATATAAGGCTTAAACGAAGCGCCGCCCAGTTATCTTTGTACCAGTAAACAGGT
>CAZFGP010000167.1:0-8737 GCA_964518685.1 uncultured Terrimonas sp. | reverse complement strand
GGACGCCATGGGGAAAGGTGAAAATTAAACTAGGTGAATTAGGAGATTATGCAGGAGTAATAGGAGCCGTATACAGTATGGAAAATAAAATATAAAAGGTCAATATGGAGGAAGCATTACACATTTTTGAAAAGTTCGAATCCAATTATGATAAAACTCCTTTCATTCAACTCCGGGAAACAGATAATCCCCTGATATCAGACTGGGCCGAGATCGTAAACCACCTGAAAAAAGAAATTTTCACCTCGGAGAATCCGGATAAGACCATTGTGGTGGAATATTACCCGGGAGTAAATGAAGAAGAATTATTAAAGCAACTAATACTTCCTTTGGGCATCAAAAACGCTTTTGATACCGGAAAGGTTTTTAAATCTTCTGATGAGATCAGGGATTTAACCTACCCATATGTTTCAGATGATCCAGTTTTCGGTTTTATAACCCGTTTAACCCTAAGTGATTTCCTGGATCCAAACAGCTGTAAGCAACTAAGAAAGAAAATTGCCGAGACTAAAGGTATCCGCCTGGTCTTCGGGTATGCATCCTCTCTTTTGGTTGACAAACCCGATTTGTATATTTATGCAGACATGCCCCGATGGGAATTGCAATTGAGATACAGAAGAGGGGAGGTCAATAATCTTGGATTAAAGAATAAGGGTGAAAAGGCTTCCTTGCAATACAAGAGAGGCTTTTTTGTGGACTGGCGGGTCGCGGATAAGCAGAAAAAAAAGACTCTGCCGCATTGGAATTATGTGTTGGATACTACCCGGAGTTCACAGCCGGTGATGATAAAAGGAGAACCTTACCGTAGAACTCTAATTGAAACAGCGCAACGCCCCTTCAGGGTAGTTCCGTTTTTTGATCCTGGACCCTGGGGCGGGCAATGGATGAAAAAAGTATGCGATTTGGATTCCCGGGTAACGAACTATGCATGGTGTTTTGATTGTGTTCCTGAAGAAAACAGCCTGCTCTTAAAATGGGATGATATTCGTTTTGAAACCCCTGCTATTAATCTGGTTTTTTATCAATCCAAAATTTTATTGGGGGAAGCAGTACAAGCTCGTTTTGGTGATGAGTTTCCTATCCGGTTTGATTTACTGGATACAATGGAAGGCGGAAACCTGAGTTTCCAGGTACATCCCACAACTGAATATATCCGTGAGTTTTTTGGGATGAACTACACGCAGGATGAAAGCTATTATATTCTGGATGCAAAAAAAAATACGGATGTTTGTTTGGGTTTGAAAACAGATATTGACCCACAAACCATGATTGCTGCATTAGAAGCAGCGCAGGAAAACGGTACCTTCTTCGATGTGGACAAATTTGTAGCAAGATGGCCAATTAAAAAACATGATCACTATCTTATTCCGGCAGGAACGGTACACTGCTCAAACAACGATACGGTGGTTTTGGAAATAAGCGCTACTCCCTATATTTTCACCTTTAAACTATGGGATTGGGGCAGGTTGGGGTTAGATGGGAAACCAAGACCCATCAATATCAACCGTGGAAAGGAAGTTATTGACTGGAACAGAAAAGAGGCATGGGTGAGTGAAAACCTGATCAATAAAATTGAGAAAATTGCAGAAGGTGATGGATGGATGGAAGAAAAAACCGGATTACACGAAAGGGAATTTATTGAAACCCGACGGCATTGGTTTTCAAAACCTGTACTCCACAAATCCAACGGAAGTGTTTCCGTTTTCAACCTGGTGGAAGGACAGGAAGCCATTGTAGAAAGTCCTGAAGGAAAGTTTGAACCCTTTAAAGTGCACTATGCCGAAACTTTTATCATACCTGCCTCAGTGGAAGAATATATGATTCGTCCCTGCGGAAAATCAGAAGGAAAGAGAATTGCTACTATCAAGGCCTTTGTAAGACATAACGCTTAAAATGAAATTTGAACCTGGTTTTAATATAATCCCCACTTATGATCCAATAGGTTTTAGTTTTGGTGAGGATTGTTTTGGTCCTATTGTTGAGAACAGGAGATTAGACGATATCCGCAAAAGCCTTTCTGATCCTCAATGTACAGGACCCGAGATTGTTTACAGTATTGCTATGGATGTGGGAAAAAAGGTGCACAGAGAGATGCTGAAGAAAAAGCATCTTTTGTTTGGTGCGGTGATCTATGCTGCAGGACGATTAGGAAAAGAGCCTGTCCGAAGTCAGGGACATATTCATAAGAATTCTCCCCTAACGGGATGGTCTACTCCGGAAGTATATGAAATATGGGATGGTAAGGCTATTATTTATATGCAGGAGACAGCAAAGGATGATCCTGGACGATGTTATGCTGTTTATGCACAGCCCGGCGAGGTGGTGATAGTACCGCCAGGATGGGCTCATGCCACCATTAGCGCCCAACCGGAAAAGCCATTGGTATTTGGCGCCTGGTGCGATCGCGCTTATGGTTTTGAATATGAAGAAGTCAGACGACACCAGGGACTTGCCTGGATTCCCATTCTTGAAGCGGATAATATAATAAACTGGATTCCCAATAAAAACTATAGGTATCGCGATTTAGTCTGTAAAAAACCAAATGCTTATCCTGAATTGGGAATACATAAAGGCATACCAATATACACGCTATTTGAACAGCATCCTGAAACTTTTTCCTACGTTCCTGATCCTGCTTTAAAAGCCACGATATGGTCTAATTTTGAACCCTGATCTTATACATACTCCCTCCCTGTTCCTCTTATTGCAATTCAGCCAATGCTTTTTTAATTCTGGCAAAAGCCTTTTCGATATTTTCCATGCTGGTAGCAAAAGAAAAACGAATACAGGCTGGTTCTCCAAAGGCTGCACCATTTACTGAAGAAACATACGCTGTATTTAACAAATACATGCAAAGGTCATCAGCGTTGTTTATAATTGAAGCGCCGTGTTTTTTCCCAAAATAAGCATCCACCTTCGGAAACACGTAAAAAGCGCCATCTGGTTCCGCGCATAGGACCCCGGGAATTTCGTTAAGTAATTCCAATATTCTTTTCCTGCGTTCTGTAAAAACACGGAGCATCTCATGCGATGTTGTAAGATCTCCGGTAAGCGCTTCAATAGCCGCCCGCTGGGTAATAGAACTGGTACCGCTGGTGATTTGCCCCTGCAGTTTTTCGCAGCCTTTTACAATTACCGGATCCGCTGCTATATATCCCAAGCGCCAACCCGTCATTGCAAAACCCTTGCTGAGTCCGTTAATCACAATTACCCGATCCTTAAGTTCAGGAAATTGGGCAATACTTTCGTGTTTTCCCACGTAATTAATGTATTCGTATATTTCATCAGAAATAATAAGAATCTGAGGATGCTTTAAAAATACTTGTGCCAATCCTTCTAATTCTCCTTTTGAATAAACAGATCCGGAAGGGTTGCAGGGTGAGGAAAAGAGAAAGAGTTTGGTCTTGGAAGTTATAGCTGCCTCTAACTGTTCCGGGGTAATTTTATACTTGCTGTCAATAGTAGAGGTGATAAAAACCGGTTTTCCGTCTGCCAGACTAACCAATTCAGAATAAGTAACCCAGAAAGGAGTCGGAATAATCACTTCATCTCCCTCATCCACCAATGCTAAAATTACATTGGCAAGGCTTTGCTTTGCACCAGTAGAAACAATAATGTTTTCAGGTTTATAATCCAGATTATTATCTCTTTTCAATTTGGTACAAACAGCCTCACGCAAATCCGCATATCCGGCAACGGGGGTATAATGACTGTAATTATCGTCTATAGCTTTTTTTGCAAATTGTTTAACATGTTCTGGAGTATTAAAGTCGGGTTCCCCAACACTAAGATCAATAACATCTATTCCTTTAGCCTTTAATTCGCGGCTAAGTTTAGACATTTTAAGAGTTTCTGATTCATTTAATTTCTGAAGTCTGGAAGAAAGTTTCATCTGTATATAATTTTTTATAAGATCCGGTCCTGGTTTAAGAAACTCATCTTTGAAAAATAGTTTCGTAAAATCCGCAGGACAAATTTACCCAATATTCATCCTGTAACCGGGCTAAAAAAGCCAGCAAACCTACGTTAAAATGACGATTCAAAAAGCAAATATTTCATTTGCAAGCAATGAAGATGCTATTTCTTTAGAGTTGGTACCGTTCCTAATTTTCTCACATGTATGAGAGGCGGTTATTTCAAAACTTTAAATATATTGATTAATCAGATTTTCTAACCATTCCTGTCTGCCACTTATTTGTGCAGGTTCACCCCTGGTTGCCGAATGATTTCTCAGGTCTTCCAGATTAAGTTTACCCTCTTCAAATTGTTTCCCTATTCCACTGTCGAAAGAAGCATAGCGTTCTTTGCGAAATTTCATGTATGGTGATTTCTGCAACACAAGGTCAGCTACAATCAAAGCCCGTGCAAAGGCATCCATCCCGCCAATATGGGCGTAAAAAATATCTTCCAGATCGGTGGAATTGCGCCGTGTCTTTGCATCGAAATTAATCCCGCCTCCGGCAAATCCACCAGCTTCGAGGATAATCAGGAAAGCTTCAGTCAGTTCATTGAGATTAGTAGGAAACTGATCGGTATCCCATCCGTTTTGATAATCTCCGCGATTGGCATCCATGCTACCCAACATTCCATTATCGGCAGCTACCTGTATTTCATGCTGAAAAGTGTGTCCGGCTAAGGTGGCATGATTCACCTCAATGTTTAACTTAAAATCTTTATCTAATCCATAATGACGTAAGAAACCAATTACAGTGGCGCTGTCGTAATCGTACTGATGCTTAGTTGGTTCGCAGGGTTTGGGTTCAATGAAAAAAGTACCTTTAAAACCTTGGCTGCGCGCATAATCCCGTGCCATAGTTAAAAACCTGGCTAAGTGGTCTAACTCTCTTTTCATATCGGTATTCAACAAGGTCATATAACCTTCCCGCCCGCCCCAAAAAACATAGTTTTCACCATTTAGAGCGATGGTAGCATCCAGCGCATTTTTCACTTGTGCTCCGGCATAGGCCAGGGCATTAAAATCGGGATTAGTAGAAGCCCCGTTCATATAACGGACATTGGAAAATACATTAGCTGTACCCCACAACAATTTCACCCCACTGGCTTTTTGCTTCTCCTTTGCATAGTCAACAATAGTGTGCATCCTTTTTTCATATTCGGCAAGGTTTTTTCCTTCATCAACCAGATCTACATCATGAAAACAATAGTAAGGAACACCCAGTTTGGTAATGAATTCAAAAGCGGCATCCATTTTATCTTTAGAACGTTGAATAGCATCTGCATTTGCATCCCAGGAGAATTGCTTGGTTCCGGGTCCAAAAGGATCACCCCCGGTTCCGCAGAAAGTATGCCAATAGGCTACCGCAAAGCGGAAATGTTCTTTCATGGTTTTACCTGCCACAATCTTGTTTTCATCGTACCATTTAAAAGACAACGGATTATCTGATTGCGCTCCTTCGTATTTGATTTTGCCAATGCCGGGGAAATATTCCCTGCTGCCTAAAATAATGCCCATGATTTTTTTATTATTCGATTTGAAACTTCGGTTTGAAAGAATAAAGGTAAAGGAAATGATTTTGAAAATCGCTGAAATCCCATCGTCCTGTACCCTCTTTATGCAATCTCCAACCCAAAGGGTTTTTAAATATGGTTTAAATACTCCTGAAGTATAATTGTAGCAGCTATTTCATCTATCCTTGCCTTATCCCGGCGCTGCTTTTTTTTCATCCCCATTTCAATCATAGCTCTAACTGCGAGCCTGGAGGTAAAGCGCTCATCTGTTGTCTCCAAAGGGATATTCGGAAAGGCTTTCCTAATTTTTTCAATTATCCTTTCTACCGGCGCCGTACCATGGGTTGCAGAACCGTCTAAATTCCTGGGTTCTCCAATAATAATTTTCTCCACTTCTTCCTGTTCACAATATTTTTTCAAAAAACTAATCAAATCTTCCGATTCCAGGGTAGTTAATCCGGTAGCAATAATTTGCAATGGATCCGTAACAGCAATACCTGTCCTCTTTAATCCGTAATCTATAGCGATGATGCGGGCCACAAAACAAAAATAATTAAATTGTTATTCTCTGTATCCATCATTTTGCCAGTTCCAGACCAAATACCAAAGGTGTGGTATTGACCATAGCATGCAGCAGAGCAGCATAAAAAACATTGTTTGTTTTATAATAAACGTATCCATAGGCCCATCCGCCTATTGCAGCCAGGCCTACAAAAACGATAGACCCTGCATGCGCATGAACCAAACCGAAAATAACACTGGTAATAGCCAGTGCAGTAAAAGCTCCTGAACCTGATTTTTTTTCCAATCCAAAAGCACTTGCAAATAATAATAAAGCTATCAGGGCCGGAAACCATTTCAAGTTACCATTCATGGAATATCCTATGATTAATGAAATTATAATCAAAATTACTGCTCCTCCAAGCTGCCAGACCTTTTGGTTGCCAGACTGAGCAATTCGTTTATGCAGCATATTTTGCAGCAATCCACGAAACACCAATTCCTCAAAAAGAGCAGTATGAAGCAAAACAGACAGAAAAGTCCAGGCAACACCGGGAGAGAGTAAAACAGGAACCAAATTATCCTCCCGAAGTTTAATAAAATTAATAAGGTATGCTACTATAAAAACAAGGCTATAAAAAACAAGCCAAACCCAAAATGTTGTAAAAAGATGTTTCCATTTAAAAACAGGATAAAAACCAATATCCCGGATATTTCTGATCGTTACAAAACCAAAAACAGCTACTAAAATCACGGAAATCCGATAGATAGAGTCAAAGCCTCCGCCGTTGATGGGAAGATTGCCGGAAGGCTTGACGTTAATTAGTGTTACAGGAAGGAAAAAAAGAAAAAATACTGCAAAATCAAATCCATCTACTTTTGCACTATCATCTTTCCGTGTTGCAAAGAAGAGTACCGGAAAAAGAAGAAGATAAGGTACCAAAAACAACACGCCCTGAAAAGGATTAAGTCTGTTGAGACCCAGATAACCAAAGTATAAAAACACTAGTATAATCGGATAAAGAAACAGATACCTATTATCTCCTTCAAATTTATTTTTTAACCAGTCAGAAACGGAGGGTCTGCCTAAGGTGAACATCAAAAAATATAGCGCAATAAAGAAAGGAAATGCAATAATAATCTCAATAGCCGGTTCAGAATCAATCGTTTTTATAAGGAAGAGGAGGGTAAGTACACCGGTGTAAAAGCCCCCTTTAACCAGTGATTTTTTTAATGGTGACAGAACGTTCATATGAAAAATTAGAAATCAGTTTTATTCCTCATCAGTTTTACAATCTCCCAAAGTACTATACCGGCAGCAACAGAAACATTTAAGGAGTGTTTCATTCCGGATTGCGGGATTTCAATACAATAATCACACAATTCAAGAATCTGATTATCTACTCCGCTCACTTCGTTTCCCAATACCACGGCTACTTTATGAATCTCATTTGCCTCCCCGAATGGGATCAGGTTCAATTGATTTAATAAAATACTGCCTTCCGCCTGTTCTACCGCACAAATCAAATAGCCGGTGGACTTCAACTCCTGCACAGCCTTTACAGCAGTTGGATAATAAATCCAGTGAACTGTTTCTGTTGCGCCAAGAGCTGTTTTATGTATATCCCGGTGAGGGGGTTTCGGCGTATATCCGCATAAACAAACCGATTCAGCCAAAAATGCATCTGCCGTTCGGAAAATGCTCCCGACATTATGCATACTCCTGATATTATCCAACACTATCGTTACTGGATTCTTCTCTGACTGACGGAACTCTTCAACTGTCTTCCGATTCAACTCTTCCATACTGAGTTTTCGCATGCAACAAAGATAGGCGGATTTGAAATCTGAAATGCAAGGCTCAAATTCTGCAGTTGACATGCGATAACCAAAAATCTTTTTTCCCCGGATTTTGTTTGATCTATGTTATAATACCTTGAAGAATATAATATTTGGGGGAGCAGTGTTATGAGGTCTCAAAGTTTTTTTACTTCTTTGCATTAAATCTGCTTTCGAAAGTATCTCCCCTGAAAAACCAATAATGGTGATTCTAAGCTCCTCCCAATTCTTCATATCAATTTGAATAACCAGGCGATTTTAATCGGGTCCCAGCTTGTGTAAAACCGTGTATTGTTCACCAGATTAAATCAAACAAAATGACAACCTCTTTACGTACCCGGTTTATTGGTATTTTATTTATCATGACTGCAATTATTTCTTCTGCAAAAGCAAATGAAGAAGCAGCAAGACCCCAACAATTTAACCTCAATCTCTTTGTACATACGGCCTTTAATATGGATAAACAAGGCACCCAGGCCGTTGATAAACTTCTTAAAAGCTATATTAGCAGAGGTTCCCAGAGTGTTTGTGTTTGTGAAATAATGGATCTTAGTAATAATAATTATCAGGTAAACAATGTAGCTATCTTTGCCGAAAAAACGGCAAATGGCAACCTGAGTAATGAATACAAAACCGCTGAACGCCTTCTTTCAAAAGAAAGAAAACAAATGAAATCCATGTTTTTCAACAAAGTAAAAACGAACACTAAAATGGCAGTAACCTCAAATTGTTTGAGTTTGTATCTGAAGTTAAAGGGTCAGAATCCGGAATTGAAATTATACGATGTTTTGAATGCAGATATCAGATCAGACAGGAAAGGAATTTGAGTTCTTATTCTTTCCTAAACCCTATGTCTATACCTTGAAATAAAAACCTTAACCCACATTGCAGCAAAAACGTCTATTTTCAACAAATTTCAGGCAATTTA
>CAZFGP010000166.1:0-8789 GCA_964518685.1 uncultured Terrimonas sp. | reverse complement strand
ATCCGGTAAATGGGATCCATAATATGACAAGCCATATCACCCAAGGCGCCAGTTCCATAATTCCACCATCCTCGCCAGTTAAAAGGCAAATAAGCCGGATTGTATTGTTCCTGCGGAGCCGTACCTAACCATAGATCCCAGTCCAATTCTGACGGAACAGGATGGCTACCCGTTGGTTTAGGAACACCCTGAGGCCATATTGGGCGGTTGGTCCATGCCTGTGCTTCTATAATGTCGCCGATCAATCCTGCATTATACAATTCTTTCATTCTTCTAACACCATCTCCCGAACCACCCTGGTTACCCATCTGGGTTACCACTCTGTATTTTTTCGCGGCCTGGGCCAAAATCCGGGCCTCATAAATATCATGCGTCAGTGGCTTTTGCGTATACACATGCTTTCCCAATTGCATCGCCGCCAGCGTAGCCACTGCATGGGTATGATCGGGAGTGGAGATGGAGCAGGCGTCTATATTGTTTTTTTCTTTTGCCAGCATTTCCCTGAAATCTTTATAGTAATTAGCCTTGGGGAAATTTTGCCTGGATTTTACTGCCTGCCGATCATCTACGTCCACCAGGGCAACAATATTTACATTCGGGCTTTTAGCAAAAGAAGTTAGATCACTCTGCCCCTTGCCTCCTGCGCCGATACCGGCTATATTTAATTTATCGCTCGGTGCCACATACCCTCTGCCAAGCACATGGCGGGGCACAATAAAATAACCTGCCGCAGCGAGAGAAGTATTACGCAAAAATTTCCTTCTGGAATCTTTAGTTGTTAATTTAAATTTTTTGCTCATCGTGAATAAAATTTGGCCTTAAGATAAGAACATCTAACGGAATATAAACTTTGATATCCTATATTTTAAAATTAATAACAGAGAAAACATAAGTCCATCCTTATTTTTGCGGCATTTTTAGGTGACTATTGGTATCTGGGGTATCTAATAAAAAGAGAGATTTTTTATGAAATATCAAAACCCAAATGGAAATTTGTTCAATCAATGAAGAAATTAACTATTTTAGGCAAAAGATGAACCTAATAATCAGATTGCTATGACGGATTTCTTTCAGCATTTATTACACGAATTCAAGCTTCCTCTGGATAACCCCGTTCTTATATTTTCTCTGATTCTTCTGATTATCCTGCTATCTCCCATTTTATTACGTAAATTAAATATTCCCGGAATAATCGGCCTTATAATAGCCGGCGTGATCATTGGCCCTTATGGATTGAACATTCTTGAAAAAAACTCTGCCGTTGATCTCTTTTCCACGATTGGACTGTTGTATATTATGTTCATCGCCGGTCTGGAGCTGGACCTAAATGAATTCCGGGCAAACCGGAATAAAAGTCTTCTTTTCGGATTATTCACTTTTATAATTCCCTTAGGCGTTGGATATCCGGTATGTCATTATTTTCTTGGATATGATTTTAACACCAGTTTTCTTACTGCCAGCATGTTTGCTACACACACCCTGGTTGCTTACCCTATTGTCAGTAAACTGGGGGTCTCAAAAAACCAGGCAGTAGCCATTACGGTAGGCGGAACTATCTTAACGGATACTGCTGTGCTTATTATCCTTGCAATAATCATGGGAAACAGTCAGGGAAACTTAAATCAGGAATTCTGGATTCGTCTCAGTGTTTCTCTTGCTATTTTTTCTGCAATTATGTTCCTCATCATCCCCCGGATCGCCAAATGGTTTTTCCGAAAACTTGAAAGTGAAAAACATTCTCATTATATCTTCGTTTTATCCGTTGTTTTTTTTGCAGCTTTTTTAGCAGAGGTTGCCGGGGTGGAAGCCATTATCGGGGCATTCGTAGCTGGTCTTGCATTAAATAAACTGATCCCTCATTCCTCTGCGTTGATGAATCGAATAGAATTCATCGGTAATTCACTGTTCATACCTTTTTTTTTAATAAGTGTCGGGATGCTTGTGGATATTAGTGTAATTTTAAAAGGTCCGATGGCGCTAATTATTGCGGGTACCCTAACCGTTGTTGCGGTTTTCGGGAAATGGCTTGCTGCCTTGTTTACGCAGATAGTGTTTAAGTACACCAAGGCACAACGACAACTGATTTTTGGACTTAGCAGCGCACATGCAGCTGCTACACTTGCAATTATCCTGGTTGGCTATAATGCCAATATTCTGGACGAGAATATTCTAAACGGCACTATTATACTGATTCTCATTACCTGTATTATTGCTTCTTTTGCCACAGAAAAGGCTGCAAAAAAGATAATTATAGAATCGGAAGATGACAATAATGCATTTTCCAAAACAAACGGTACCCAAAACGAACACATCTTACTGCCGGTAGAGAACGTTGCAACCATGGAAAAGATCCTGGATTTTGTGACCTTAATTAAAGATAAAAAGTCGGCTAATCCGGTTTCCATTCTTTCTGTAGTAACCAATGATCATGAAGCGGAAATAAATATTCTAAAAGCAAGAAACAAATTGGAAGAATTTGCCAAACAAGCCTCTGCTTCTGAAACAAAAATAAATGTAATTACAACTATTGATCATAACGCTGCCAGCGGAATCAGTCGCACGTCAAGAGAAATAATGGCGGATATCATTGTGCTGGAATGGCCGAAGCGTTCAGGTTTTATTGATAAGCTGATAGGTCGAAAAGTGGATAACCTGCTGAGTAATAGCGATAAAACCATTTTTGTTTGTCATTTGGAAAAGCCACTGGCATTGCACAAGAGAATTGTGATTATTGTTCCCCCACTTGCAGAATTTGAAAACGGATTTAAGGTTTGGTTCAGCAAGATGGCGATTCTGGCTCAGGAATTAAGCATTTCTATTTTATTGTATAGCAATGAGGCCAGCAGGAAGGCAGTAGAAAGGTTTTTCAGCCGCGCCAAATTCACAGCAGCAATCAACATGCAACCTTTTACCGACTGGGAGGACTTTCTCATTCTTTCAAGAAATATTCATGACGATGATTTAGTGGTTCTTGCATCCGCACGAAGAGGGGCCACTTCTTATATGAGGGTTCTGGAAACCGTTCCTTCCAAGTTGGAAAAATATTTCTCCTCCAACAGCAGAATCATCATTTATCCGCATGAGTATGACTCAAATGTACTTGAACGATTCAATGATATTTCAGGTGAGCCGCTAAATATCGGATTAGAGGCAGTACAGAAGATTGGTAAAGGAATTGGTTCCATTTTTAAAAATACCGACGAAGGATAAAAATCAGGAGTTGCATGAGAAGAGGAATTATTGCAGGGGGAAATTGGATAATTGATCATATTAAAACCATCAATGTTTATCCTTTAAAAGAAGAACTGGCGTTAATATTGCACGAAAATAGCAGTAACGGTGGATCTGCTTATAACGTTTTAAAAAATCTTTCGAAATTAGGCGCCGATTTTCCCCTGGAAGCAATTGGCATGATTGGAGACGACGAAAATGGAAAACTGATTCTTGAAGATTGTAAAAAGCACAAACTGGAAACATCCCGGCTACTGAAAACATCTCAGGCCGGTACCTCTTTTACTGATGTAATGTCAGAAAAAGAAACGGGTAAACGAACTTTCTTTCATAACAGAGGTGCAAACGATTATCTGAGTGAATGGCATTTTGATTTTTCAGTCTCAAACTGCAGGATATTCCATCTTGGTTATCTTTTAATGCTGCGTGAATTGGATGCCATAGACGCCAATGGCAATTCCGGCGCTTCGAATGTTCTTAGAAAGGCAAAAGAATCAGGTTTTAAGACCTCAGCAGATTTGGTAAGTGTGAGGTGTGAGGACTTTAAAAGAATAGTGCAGCCTTCGCTGAAGTTCATAGACTATTTATTTTTAAATGAAATAGAAGCAAATCTTTTAACAGGTGTAGAAATAAAGGAAGATGGCAGAATTTTAATTGAAAATTGTTTTACCTGTGCTGCATTAATATTAGAACAGGGGGTAAAAGAATGGGTGTTCTTACATTTTGATGGTGGAGTAGTGGCTGTGAATAGAGGAGGAGAAAAAATATTCCAGTCATCATTAAACATACCCAGGTCCATGATTAAGGGAACGGTGGGTGCCGGTGATGCATTTGCAGCAGGTATATTATTTGGAATGCACGAAGGATTTCCGATAGAAAAAACTTTAAAACTGGGAGTGTCTTCAGCAGCATCGTGTTTATTTAAACCTACGTGTTCAGATGGAATTATCTCTTACACCGAGTGCTTTTCTTTAATTGAGCAATTTGGAATCAAAGAATATCTAATAGTTAAAAAACAAAATGAATAATAATGAAAATGTATAGACTAAACCGTTTGTTTAATCCAATTTCCGGCAATTGTTTTGATGTTGCTATTGATCATGGCTCGGTCAATGAGCCTACATTTTTAAAGGGGATCGAAAACATTGAAAAATCTATTAACCTGGTAGTTGAAGCTGCACCTGATGCTATACAATTAACAATTGGTCAGGCTCATTATCTTCAGCGCATTAAAGGGAAGACAAAGCCTTCCCTGGTGCTAAGAACTGATTCAGCAAATGTGTACGGATTTGATTTACCCCGATCTCTTTTTAGCAGAATAATAGAGAAACCAGTGTTACAGGCCGTTCAACTGGATGCCGTTTGCGTGGTTGTAAACTTATTTATGCTGCCAAATCAACCTGAACTTGCAGACCAATGTGTACAAAACATTCTTAAGTTAAAACCGCTATGCGATAAATATAGTATGCCCTTAATGATTGAGCCTTTGGTATTTAAACCCAATAACATAAGCGGGGGATATAACGTTGATGGCGATTGTTCAAAAATCACAACACTTGTAAGACAAGCCGTTGAATTAGGAGCGGATATCATCAAAGCAGATCCGAGTGAAAACATTGAAGACTATCGTCGGGTTGTGGAAACTGCCGGGAGAATACCCGTTTTGGTACGCGGAGGTGGTAGAGCGAGCGACCAGGAAATTCTGGATAGAACTTATGCGCTAATGCAACAAGGTGTTAAAGGAATAGTTTATGGCAGAAACGTGATACAACACGAAAACCCCTCTGGAATTACGAAAGCTCTTATGGAAATTGTACACCAGGGTAAGCAGCCTTCCGAAGTGAAAATTCATTTATAATTTCATAACGATTAATAAAATGAAAAAAGTAAGATTTGGAATTATTGGTGGTGGTTTAATGGGGAAAGAAGCTGCAAGCGCTTTTGGCCGATGGTTTAATCTTAAAGACTTTAATATTAGAGCAGAGTTAACCGGAGTCTGCGATATTAACGAAGAAACATTAAACTGGTATAAGGATTTGTCAACTATAAAAATACTAACAAAGGATTATAAAGAGTTATTAGCAAGTGAAGAAATTGATGTTGTTTATGTTGCAGTTCCACATAACCTTCATGAAAGCATCTATATAAATGTTTTGGAATCAGGTAAGGACTTATTTGCAGAAAAACCTTTTGGAATAAACATGGCAGCGGCAAAAAACATTCAGAAATGCGCAGAGAGAAATAACCGGTTTGTGAGATGCAGTTCAGAAATGCCGTTTTTACCAGGCCCTCAACGGGTCATTCAGGAAGCACAATCCGGAATGCTCGGTAAATTAATTCAGGTCAAAGCGGGACTCCTGCATTCAAGTGACATGGACCCTGAAAAGCCTGCCAATTGGAAAAGACTAAACGCATTTTGCGGTGAAATAGGAGTCATGGGAGACCTTGGGATGCATGTATTACATATTCCGCTGCGACTTGGATGGAAGCCCTCCAGTGTATATGCTCATTTACAAAAAATTATTACAAAAAGGCCTGATGGAAAAGGGGCTATGGTGGATTGCGATACTTGGAATAATGCAACTTTATCAAGCAATGTAAAAATTGATGGAGAGGAAGTTCCAATGACTTTAGAGATGAAGAGGTTATCACCTGGAGATACAAACACATGGTTCATTGAGATTATCGGTACCGAGGGGGCATTAAAATATAGTACGAAAGACTTTAAGACTCTTTGGATTTTTAAAAGAGAAAAGGAGCAAAAGTGGCAAAAAATTGATCTTGGCTTACAAGTGGCATTTCCTGTTATCACAGGGGGAATTTTTGAAGCGGGATTTTCTGACTGTTTTCAACAGATGTTCGCCTCTTTTGTTGCTGAAAGGGAGGGCGAACTAGGTGATCGGTTCGGATGTGTTACCACAGAAGAAGCGGTTGATAGCCATCGCATATTTAATGCTGCTTTACATTCCTTTAATACAAAATCCGTTGCTCCAATTGTCTATGATTGATGTTTTATAATCTAAGATTCTCAGAGATCATTTGTACAAACAAGGAATTGCTACTGATAATTCGACTCTTTAATTTAGAACGATTATCAGAGACAGAACTATTCCAATAACTTATGCTTTTTCAAAGATTCCAGGATTGTTGACAAGGCTGCGTCTGACAATTTTTTGTTCAATACCACTTTTGCTCCTATCCATAACAATACCTTTTGGGTCCGGGTGTTTTCTGAAAGGTTTAAAATAATTTTTTCCACTCTTTTTTTTATCATTTTGCGATAGTCAAGAATCTGGCTTTCGCTTACACCCGGGAATTTTCGCCCATTATTAAACACCGGCATATAGCCTTCTATTTTTCTTGGAGAAAAAACAGGAATAATCTGCAAACCATTGTCTGATTTGGAAGTAAACTTTTCAATATCGGACACATTAGCGTATCCTTCCTTAAAAATAGGATTAGAACTATCTTTGGGAATGGTAAAATGATCCATCAAAAATTTTTCACAATTAGCCCTGCCCAAAAAATAATCATGTATCCGGAATTCCTTGCTGATGAATCCACCAAAACCATCCAGTGAACCGCAGGCGATAGCAAGTGGCCCTTCCACCGACTCTTCTTTTGTTCCTTCTGTATAATACCGGACAGGAGCAATCAAAAACTGTCCCGCATTGTTAGAATCCATTGTCTCGATCAGGGTTGAAGGTTTCACTCTGGACTGATCTATCATTGCACTCAAAGTATTACCTAACACCGATTTCAACGCTGTAGTTCCCATAAATTCCCCTGGTTCACTGGGAAAAGGGTCTACCATCAGCACCGTACTCTTAAAGGTATCGTAATGCTGATATTCTTTAGGATCTTTCTGTTGCGTTTCTGTAATCAATATCTTTCTTAGCTGCTCAAAAGGTTCATTATTGATAAGCCCACCATCAACATTGATGGTATTGTATTCGCCATTCGGAAAAGGTCGTCCGGCATCCTTTGTGATGTATTTAAACCAATCCAGATCGTTTAAATATTCCCCTTTTCTATTCACCTCCCGGGCTTTTAAACCCAAAGGGAAAGCGCCCGTAGCCATAGCCGCATTTTTTGCCAGTTCGCTGTTCAGTTTTTTACCGAAATTCAGGGGAATGAAGCCATCTCCCTTGTATTCATTTTCATCCTCTACCAGACGAAAGCATACATAATCATTATGACTGGTGATTACGTATTTATCCAGCTTAGGTGTATTGCTCCGGAAGGTAACACTAAAATCTATTCCATTGAGATTAGAAAGCGTAACAAAAAGAGGCAGATTTTTGGCAATATATTTTCTATCAACGGCTTTGCTGCCTTTAACAGAAATAGCTCTCTCGGCAACCATATCAATAAACCCCGAATTCAGGGCCGACTGAAGTCCGTTATTGCTAATATCGCTGGTGTCCAGCATTATATCCAGCATATTTTCGGCTATCAGGTCTACCCAACTGTGGTACAACATGCTTTCAGGAATTTCTTCCATAATATCTGGTGGTGCAGTTTTTACCGGAACTATCGGATCAAAAAGAGCCGAAGCCGTAATGATGCCCGTCATTCCTCCTGCCGAAGCTCCACCTACGGCAGAAATTTCCACCTGGTGGGAGGGCACATTTTCCTCCCCACTGTCTTTGCGGCGTTGCCATTCTTCCAGCGCTTCCAACAGATAATCCACCACTCCCGCGGTGTAGGCACCGGCAGAAACAGCTCCGGCCATGCAGAGCCCGATTTTGAAAGGTTCGTTTGTGGGCATAAAAAGATATTATTTTAGAATGTAGCATAAATCAGAAGCAACCTTGCATACGGAAGGACTATGAAAATTTTCAAAGGGGAGGAATCAATTTAATTTCGGCTTTATCACTCTTTGATGCTATTAAAAAAATACTTTTTTTCAGTTGATCAATGTAAACACTTTTTATTATTTTTTTGCGCCCCTCAGCGAAAACCTTCGTGCCTTCCCGGTTAAAAAAGTATAAGAATATAATTCATACCATTTTCCATACGTACTACCACAACAACTTTATCGATATAACGATAGACAGATACATACATATCCACAGCACTATCTCTCCTGATGTGCCTTTGAACTTTATCCCTACCATTTCAAACTCAATCGGTTCCTTTTTTGTTACTTGTAAAATCAATATTAAGAAGGTAGTTATAAAGGCTGCAGCCGGCAGACCAACTAATGCCACAAAATGAGTCATATATATATCTATAAAACTGTCTCCTATACCGTCAACGAATACCATTCGGGCAAGATAATACCCTAATGTTATAAAGGTTATGCCAATCACCCAAACAAATATAGTTCTGAACTTTAAGGATTTCATGATGATTTATTTAGCAATATTAAAACTCAATCCAAAACTTACAGACCATCCCAGCGACCATTCTTTATAAGTAATCCCCATTGGATCCAGATTTTGAATGGTACGCATATCAATATCCTTATACCAGGATTTAATAGCATTTACTTTTCCAAAAGCAAGTCCTGCAGATAGGTTTAACCCCACTTTCTTAGTGCCGTAATTGATACC
>CAZFGP010000165.1:0-9118 GCA_964518685.1 uncultured Terrimonas sp. | reverse complement strand
GGATATAATTATCGTTGGAGAGTTTATGCCAATCAAGGTATTTATCAATAACAAAGGGGAAAATTTTGTTGACCAATCGGAAGATTATATCAGGTTTAAATCCACTGGTTTATGGAACCGTATTTATGCTGATGATCTGGATGGAGATGGAGATATAGATCTGGTAATAGGCAATCAGGGGTTGAATCAACAATTCCAGGCAACCGAAAAAGAACCGCTCCATCTTTACTATAAAGACTTTGACAAAAATGGTTCTATAGATCCTGTTTTTTGTTATTATATAGACGGAGTATCCTATCCTGCGATATCCAGAGATGATTTAATGCAGCAACTGCCTTTTCTGAAAAAAGATTTTTTAACCTATGAATCCTATGCTGAGGTTACAACCCAGACCCTGTTTTCTCATGAAGAACTTAAAAACCCAATGCTGCTAAAGGCTGAATTGCTGTCAACGATCTATCTTGAAAACACAGATACCGGTGGGTTTAAATTTCATGAACTTCCTGATGAAGTGCAGTACGCACCTGTTTATGCCATTGGGTCAATGGATATTGATAAAGACGGAAAAAAGGATTTGATGTTTTTTGGAAATAATTCATGGACCAGGATAAAATTCGGACAGTACACGGCAAACCATGGTATTGTTCTTACAGGTGACGGCTTGGGCGGGTTTAAGTATTTGCCTCAGTGGAAAAGTGGTCTCAATATAAGGGGCAATGTTCGTAGTCTTCAGATTATTACAGATGGAGGGAGTGCCCGGCTCCTCCTGGGTGTTAATGACTCTCCAATACAAACCTTTAGATTAGAATGATACTTCTCTGAGAATTTCCTTTACCACTCCTCTGGTTAATAAGCAAGGGTATTTAGTATCTTTGCAGACTTTTATGCCAGATATTAAGAAAAAAAAGAATCCCGAAGTGGTTGTCGAAAAAGTGGATCATGAGCATATAGATGTATATGGCGCGAGGGTACACAACCTGAAAAACATAGATATCAGTATCCCAAAGAATAAATTGGTGGTGTTTACGGGAATCAGCGGCAGTGGTAAATCGTCCCTGGCTTTCGATACTATTTATGCAGAAGGACAACGCAGGTATATGGAAACCTTTGGCGCCTATGCCCGACAGTTCATCGGGGATATGGAACGACCGGATGTGGACAAAATTACCGGTCTTTCTCCCGTCATTTCCATCGAACAAAAAACTACCAATAAAAATCCCCGGTCTACAGTAGGAACAGTAACAGAAATTTACGATTTTTTGAGATTGCTTTTTGCGCGAATCGGGGAAGCCTATTCCTATAATACGGGCAAAAGAATGGTGAAGTGGAGTGAAGAAGAAATAGTAGAAAATATTTTTAAACGGTTCAGAGAAAAGAAAATCATTATTCTGGCGCCTGTTGTCAGGGGACGTAAAGGACACTATCGCGAACTCTTTGAAGAGATCAGAAAGAAAGGTTTTCTGAAGGTGAGAATAGACGGGGAAATAAAAGATCTAACCCCTAAAATGCAGGTAGACCGTTATAAAATCCACGATATTGAAGTTGTAGTTGACCGGCTTCAGGTAGATGAGGAGTTTAAGATTCGAATTAGCCAGAGTGTTCAGCAGGCATTAAAAATGGGAAAGGATCTGTTGTTTGTATCGCTGGTTAATTCTGATGGCACCCGAAAAGAGGCAGCAGCTTCCTACTCTAAAATGTTAATGTGTGAGGACACCGGACTCTCATATGAAGAACCATCTCCCAACAGTTTCTCCTTTAATTCACCTTATGGCGCCTGCCCGGTTTGCAAAGGATTAGGATCGGTGTATCAGGTAAATATGGAGGAAGTGATACCCAATCCTGCTTTAACGATTAATGACGGTGGAATAGCCCCTCTGGGAGAAGAGCGGGAGGCCTTTGCTTTCAGACAGGTACAGCAATTAGCCAGGAAAAATAAATTCAGTCTGGATACACCGATTAAAGATCTTCCTGAAAAAGTGAAGAATCTGCTCCTTTTTGGAAATGAAGCGGGTACCGTTGAAATGGATATGAACTTTGAAGATGCGGGTAGTAACGGTCATGTATATGCTACGGAATTTGAAGGAATTGTAAACCAGCTTAAACGGTGGTTTGCAGGAGGGTCAAGTGAGTTTATTCAGCAATGGGCAGAAAAGTTTATGGAGCTGAAACCCTGTAATGCCTGTGATGGCGCCAGACTTAAAAAAGAGAGCCTTTGGTTTAAAGTGGATAAAAAAAATATTGCGGAGCTGAATGAATTGAGTTTGGTGAGCCTGATGCAATGGTTTGATGGTATTGAAGAAAGGTTGGCGCCGAAACAGAATTTGATTGCCAAAGATATCATTAAGGAAATCAGAGAACGGCTGAGGTTTTTACTGGATGTAGGACTCACTTATCTGTCGCTAAACCGTCCTACCCGAACCCTAAGCGGCGGAGAATCGCAGAGAATACGATTAGCAACCCAGATAGGATCGCAGCTACAGGGGATAACTTATATCCTTGATGAACCTTCTATAGGCCTTCATCAGCGTGATAATCACCGCCTGATTACCGCCTTACAAAACCTGAGAGATATTGGGAACAGTATCCTGGTGGTGGAACACGACAGAGATATTATGCTGGCTGCAGATTATTTGGTGGATATCGGTCCGCGTGCCGGCTACTATGGCGGGAGAGTAGTGGCCCGGGGTAAACCTAAAGATCTGTTGAAGTTGGATACCCTTACTTCCTCTTATCTGAGTGGACACCGGCACATTGAAATTCCCGAAGAACGCCGTAACGGTAATGGGAAATTTCTTGAGATTAAAGGCGCTTCCGGTAATAACCTGCAAAAACTAAATGTAAAATTTCCCTTAGGAGAATTTATTGTGGTAACCGGTGTTAGCGGTAGTGGCAAGTCTACCCTGGTTAATGAAACCTTATATCCCATCCTCAGCAAACATGCCTATGGGTCCAGGAGGCAGCCCCTGGAATATACTTCAGTAAAGGGTCTGGAATATATAGATAAAGTGATTGAAATTGATCAGTCGCCGATAGGACGTACGCCAAGGAGTAATCCTGCTACCTATTGCGGATTTTTTACCGAAATAAGACAATTATTTGCAGCCGTTCCGGAAGCAAAGATCAGAGGGTATAACGCAGGCCGGTTTTCTTTTAATGTAAAAAGCGGAAGGTGTGAAGTATGTGAAGGTGGCGGGATGCGCGTAATCGAAATGAATTTTTTACCTGACGTGTATGTTCCCTGTGAGAAATGTGGTGGCAGAAGATACAACAGAGAAACCCTGGAGATAAGGTATAAAGGGAAATCTATAAGTGATGTACTGGAGATGACAGTGGATGAAGCCGTGGAATTTTTTCAGGCGGTACCTTATCTGTACCGAAAGATAAAGGTATTACAGGAAGTGGGGCTGGGTTATATTAAATTGGGACAAAATGCAGTTACCCTTAGTGGCGGGGAAGCGCAGCGAGTGAAGCTGTCTACCGAACTGGCAAAAAAGGATACGGGAAAAACCTTTTATATTCTGGATGAACCCACTACCGGTTTGCATTTTGAAGATATCAAATACTTATTGGCTGTTTTGAATAAACTGGTTGACAGAGGTAATACCGTTTTGGTGATTGAACACAATATGGATGTTATTAAAGTGGCTGATCATATTATTGATCTGGGACCGGAAGGAGGTGATGGAGGAGGGCGGATTTTGTTTGAAGGGACTCCGGAAGGGCTCGTGAAATGCAAAGAGAGTTATACCGGTTACTATTTAAAGGAAGAGTTGAAATAATATCAAATTTTAAATTTCTAATTGTTACATGGAAAGAATTATTTTGGATATGGACGAAGTCATGGCAGATACTATGGGGGCAATGTTGGATTGGTACAAGAAGAATTTTGACCTTCCCGTTGAATATGCCAATATGAAAGGGGCATGGATGCTCGGCATTCCTGATCAGCACAGAGAGTTGGTTAGGGATCGTCTTTTGGGAAAAGGCTTTTTCCGGCACTTGCCGGTAATGGAAGATTGTATTGATGTGGTAAATGAATTGAATAAAAAATATGAAGTATTTATAGTATCTGCAGCCACCGAATTTCCTAATTCTTTAAAAGATAAACTCGAATGGCTGAATGAACATTTCCCGTTTCTGTCCTGGCGTCAGGTAGTGTTCTGCGGTGACAAACGAATGATTGCCGGCGATTATATGATTGATGATCATACGCGAAATTTAGTGCACTTCAAAGGAAAGCCGTATTTATATAGTACGATATTAAACAGGGATGAAACAGGATATGAAAGAGTAGATAACTGGCAGGAAATTGCAGATAAGTTTTTGTAAGACCCTCTCAGGTAAAATTATATTTTACTTTTTGGAGTTAAACACCGGAATAAAAACCTTTCTTGAAAACGAGATGTAATTATTTGGAACTATGTTTTTCTACAAAGAGAAGAGAAGCTTGTATCAGTTCATCGAGTCTCTGATGTGAGGTGGTGGTAAACCCATGATTCCCCTTGTCAACTTTTATTAAATCGTTTTCAATACCTAATTGATCCATCTTTTTTTTTAGCTTAACTGATTGTTTGAATGCTACAACTCTATCTTTATTTCCATGTAAAATAAGAGCGGGAATTCTATCTGAACCATCTATCTGTGCAAGAGGAGAATAACGGGCAGCCGTTTCAATTACCTGAGGCTTATTTTTCTCTATATCCGTAGCTGTCATGAAATAGAGCAGTTCATTTCTTAAATGGTATAACTTTGGCTGTATCCATCTGAATAGGGTTTTAGTGATCCAGCCCGCGTTGGTTCGTAATAATTTATTCAAATTTGTAGGACCAAATACATCCAGTACATATTTGAATCCGATACCGGATTTTTGTAAATCCGAATATGCAAGCAATAATGCAAGATGTGCGCCGGCTGATTCTCCCATTACTCCAACATTGCTTAAATCAAAATCATATTGGTTTGCATTCTCCTTTACCCATTCTATGGCATCATAAACATCAGCGAGTTGATCCTTTAAATGAGTATGTGCATTCAGCAGCCGGTAATTGATACTGATAAAGGCAAAGCCGGAGGCCTGCAGCCTGTCCCTGAGATTCCGGGTATAATATTGCTTTTCAAAGTTTTTATCCCCTTTTATCCAGGCACCGCCATGAATGAGGATGATCAATGGAGTTTTTGCAAATTTCTTTTCAGCAGGCAGAAATAAATCTAATTTTATGGAATCCTGTTCGTTGCTTATCTTGTAGGTGATGTCTCTAACGATACGAATGGAATTTTTAACCTGACTGCCCTGAGACCATAGATGAAGAGAGGAGAACCAAAGCAGTATTAGAAGAACATAATGAGGCCTCATGTACATTTTATTTTTAAATTGTCAAAACCATTATCGCCAACTAAAATAACATAAAAATTGTTACTCCGGGTTTGGAACTTAATAAAGAAAGGTTTATTATCTTCATATTCAAAGAATATTGCGCTGGGACAAAATCCCGGATGGTAAACATTTCTAATTTTTGTATCTTGGCCACGAGTAACTGTTATAAAGTGTAACAGTTACTCTTTTCTTTTCTTAAAAGTGTATGCAAAATGAAACAACTCTTACTTTCTTTCTTGGCTTGTCTTCTTATCCAACCCATTTTTGCCCAAAAGAATTCCCCCGTCATTATAGCTACCTATAATCTCCGTTACAATAATTCAGGCGATGGAATAAATGCCTGGCCAAATCGAAAAGAAAACGTAAAGGCCCTGATCCGGTTCCATGAGTTTGACATCTTCGGAACAGAAGAAGGATTAATAGATCAAATTAAAGATCTGGCGGAAATGGATGAGTACGCTTATGTGGGCAAAGGACGAGATGATGGAAAAGAGGCAGGCGAGCACAGCGCTATCTTTTATAGAAAAAGCCGGTTTCAATTATTGCAGTCGGGCGACTTTTGGTTAAGTGAAACGCCTGATGTACCAGGAAAAGGATGGGATGCTAAATGTTGTAACCGGATTTGTTCCTGGGGTGAATTTAAAGACCTGAAGACAAAGAAAAAATTCTTCTTCTTTTGCGTCCATTTTGATCATCAGGGCGTTGTGGCACGTCAGGAATCGGGAAATCTGAGGGTTAAAAAAATAAAGGAAATTGCTAAAGGAGCGCCGGTAATCTGTGTGGGAGACTTTAACTCCACTCCGGAAACCCAGCAAATACAGGAAATGCAAACCATTTTGAAAGATTCATATAAGGTAACCGAAATGCCGTCCTATGGACCGACCGGAACTTTTAATGCGTTTAAATTTGATGCACCCTTAAAATGGCGGATAGACTATATTTTCGTAAGTCCTGGTATTCGCGTCCTTAAATATGGTGTGCTTACAGATGCCAAAGATCAGCGCTACCCTTCCGACCATCAGCCGGTAATGATTAAGGCTATAATCAATTAAACACAATAAGTTTTGTGAAGAGATGGATATTTTTAAATGAAAATATAAAGGTGAACTCCGTTGCTTCATTTTTGCTTTCAGTTTTCCTATGTATATCTTTTGTACCTCTGGGTGCTCAAACTGTTCCAGGCGCTAAAATAGATATTACTACTCCCCGTACAATCATTGTAGTGTTTGATGGGTTACGTCCGGATTATATACGTCCGGATTGGATGCCCAGGTTATATGATTTTAAACGGAAAGCGGCTTATGGCAAAAATCATCATAGTGTATTCCCTACAGTTACACGGGTAAATGCTGCCTCTTATGCTACAGGCACTTACCCGTCTAAGAATGGCCTGATGGGGAATAATTTGTATCTCTCCGGAGTGGACTCGAAGAAACCGCTCAATACGGGAAAGGCAGAACAAATGATGGACGTTATGCGGGTTACATCCGGTAAGTTGCTTACTTCTCTCTCACTTGGTGAAGTGTTGAAGCAGACGGGTGAAAAAATGTTTGTTTATAGTTCCGGATCCACCGGACAGGCGTTATTGCAAAATCATACGGTGAATGGAGCAATCATTAATCCTGATTTGATTTTACCGGAAAGTTTCAGAGAAGAACTGATGACTTCAATTGGAGCTCCACCGGCAGGCGAAAATGCTAATGCGGCAAGACATCATTGGATCGTGGAGGCTTTTTGCAAATATACGCTGGCACCGGAGGGACCGTTAGTAAGCTCGGTTTGGTTTTCTGACCCCGACGGAGTAGCTCATGAACATGGTATTGGTGTGCCGTTGGCCGTACAGGCGTTGCAGATTGTAGATCATGAATTTGGAAGGCTATTGGATAGCATACAGATAAATGGACTGGAAGATCAATTTAATATTATTGTTACTGCCGATCATGGGTTTGTTACACATGCTGGAAAGCAGGGGCTCCAGGAATTTTTAGTAAAGAAAAAATTGAAGGAGAGTGATACTTCTGAAGATGTGATTCTTGCCGGTAAAGCTATTTATGTAAAAGATCGAAATCCGCGGCGGATAAAAGAAATAGTTGAAGCCTTGCAGCAAGAGGAATGGGTGGGCGCGATATTCACTAAGGCTTCACAGGCAGATGTCAGGCTGGGATGGGTGAAAGGTACCCTGTCTTTTGAATCCGTTCATTGGAACAATCCCCAACGCACCGCAGATATTCTAATAACACCCGGCTGGAATAACAAAACCAATGCCTATGGGTTTGCCGGAACGGATTTTGCCATGGGAGTTGCAGGACATGGAGGTATCAGTCCTTTTGAAACACATATCGCCTTATTAGCCTTCGGACCTTCTTTCAAAAGCGCTCTGGAAACAACATTTCCTACATCCAATATTGATATCGTTCCCACAATATTACACCTTTATGGGATACCGATTCCCGATAAAATGCAGGGTAGAATAATGTATGAGTTGCTGAAAAACAATGAAAGTGGACTTAAAGAAGAGCCTGTAAAAAAGATTATAACAGTCCGAAAAAAATACAAATGGGGGGAGTATAAAGTTAGCCTCGAAATCACTCAATATGGTAAATACAACTATATCAATTATGCCAATACAGAGAGGGTGTTTAAATAAATAATTAATTAATAGCAGTTTGTAAAAACGTACAATAGATAGAATCATGAATCAGATTATACAAAAAACAGTAGCCCTTTTATTTTTTGCTTTTTCCTTTTTTCAGGGGAAAGCCCAGCAGAAGCAGTATCAGCCGCCTGCGTTGACCAACCCCGATTCCTGGACAGTAATTATGTTGCCTGACCCGCAGAGCTATCAAAAATTTGAACGCAACCAACCCCTGTTTGATTTAATGACAGCGTGGATAAGCGAAAATATTGAACCCCTGAATATTAAGCTGGTGATATGTACCGGCGACCTGGTAGAGCATAATGAAATGATTAACCCCGATGGTAAATCCGCTAATCAACCCAGCAAGAAACAATGGCAGGCTGTTGCAAAGGCTTTTAACCGTCTGGATGGCAAAGTGCCTTATATGCTGGCAGGTGGTAATCACGACTATGGTTATCATAGTATCAGCAACCGCCATTCTCATTACAATGAATACTTTCCTGTAGACAAGAATTTTCTCACCCAAAAAGGCATCAGAGAAGTAACATTAAATGGAGAGGGCATCCCTTCTCTTGATAATGCCGCTTACGAGTTTTCATCGCCGCAAGATAAAAAATTTTTATTGCTTACCCTGGAATTTGCACCACGTGATACCGTTGTAAACTGGGCAAAGAAGGTTTTTGCTCAGGAAAAATATAAGCAGCATACAGGTATCATCCTCACGCACTCCTATTTAAATGCAAAGAACGAGCACATCGAAAAGGAGAATTATCCGATAACAGATGGGAATTACGGCGCTGCTATCTGGAGGAAAATAGTGCAGCCTTCATCGAATATTCAGATGGTTTTTTCGGGCCATATCGGTGCTCCGGATAATGCAAAAGGACATGTTGGTTTTAGAGTTGACCGGAACGCTGCGGGAAAAAGAGTAAATCAAATGGTATTTAATGCACAGGCAATGGGTGGCGGCTGGCAGGGTAATGGCGGCGATGGGTGGCTACGGATTTTGGAATTTTTACCGGACGGGAAAACTGTAAAGGTAAAGACCTTCTCACCTTTTTTTGCCATTTCGCCAACTACGCAACAATATGCCTGGCGTACAGCAG
>CAZFGP010000164.1:0-9165 GCA_964518685.1 uncultured Terrimonas sp. | reverse complement strand
GGCAGCAATGTCGGGTATAACGCATTCTATATGGTCGGGCTTTAATTATTCCCCTAAAGAAGCGCCTTTCCCGGGGTGGATACAATATGGTTCATTCTATAATGAGAAATGCAACTGGTGGCCTTATTTCAAATTGCTAAACGATTATAAAGCAAGGCTGTCTTCCCAGTTCCTCCATGCGGATCCTTATACGAATATTGCCATTTTACCGGCCAATTACGACATGTGGTCAGAGAACGGCGTACAAACCGATCCCTTTCCTGAAAAACTGAACGTACCCTATACGTCGCTGTTATGGGAAGCAATTAATAAAACAGGAGGAGCGGCAGATTATATATCTGAAATTGTGTTACAGCAATCGGTAATAAAATCCGGACAAATTACTTTCGGTAAAAGAGCCTACCGCGTATTGTTCCTGCCCGGAGTGAAGAGTATAGGGGTGGAATCACTAAAAAAAATGTATGAGTTTGTGCGACAGGGAGGCAGGGTATATTGCATTGATGAAATACCCCATAAATCTTTAGGTTTAATGGATAAAGAGGAACGGGAAGCAGAAGTTAGGGATTGGGTTAAAAAAATACAGGCGCTGAAGGAAGGAACATTTAAGTTGCTGCAAAAACCTGCTGATAATAAATTTTTGGAGTGGTATGATATATTACACCAGGAAGAGAATTTGCCCCGATATCTTACAATTCAGCAGCCCAACCGATATCTGATGCAGAATCGTTACATAAGAGATGACCGGTCAGAGTTTTTTTTCTTTCAGCATGCACACCGGTATCATTCGCATACCACCCGAATCCAATTTGACAAATCGGTTGTTAAAAACAAGTATGGTTGGGTGTGGGATTTGGACAGCGGTGAGAGATATAGATTATTGCTTGACAGGGAGGGCGGGTTTGTCCATGATTTTGGACCTGTGGAATCCTTATTGATAGTATGGGATAAGAATAAAAACGGAAAAAATTTTGAACCACTACCTGTTACCGGCAGCAATAAACTTTCACTAAACGATGACTGGCAGCTGGAACTGATTCATGGTGTTGAGAAAATGACAAAAAAACAGAAGCTGGATAAGTTAGTGGATATGAAAGACGATCCGGGATTGAGGAACTTTACCGGTACAGCGGTGTATACAAAAATAATTTCTATTCCAGCCTGGACAAAAACCATTGTGAACCTCGGTAATGTTCAGGGGGTTTCGGAACTGTGGATGAACAAGCAACTGGTGGGTGTAAAATGGTATGGGAGAAGAATATTTGATATCACCAATTGGTTAAAATCCGGCAATAATGAAATAGAAGTGCGCGTAATCACTTCAATGGGCAACTACATGAAGACCTTAACCGATAATAAAGTGGCTCAGTATTGGGTTAACCGGCCGGGCAGGGAACAGGAGATACAGTCTATGGGCCTTATTGGGCCGGTTGAAGTATATAAGATATGATTTAAAACCTTAAATTGTGTAATTTCTTTAAGATAACTTCTATGCGGGGACTTAAAAACAAAATTGTAGTTATTACCGGAGGATTGGGTGATCTTGGTTATGCTTCGGCTATCCGTATGCGTGAGGAAGAATCCCGGGTTGTATTATTGGATCTTTTACCGGATAGGGATGCCAGGGCGAAAGCTATAGGAGCCGACTTTTTTCAAGCAGATATCAGCAATGAAGAGGCAGTAGCTTCGGCATGCGATTACATTGAAAGGGAAATAGGACCTGCACATATACTGATAAATACAGCAGCCTATTTTATTTTTAAAGGGGTGGAAGCTACGGCTGAAGACTGGAAAAAGATCAATGCGGTGAATATTGGCGGCACTTCTTTAATGGCTAAATATATAGTACCTCAAATGAAAAAAAACGGAGGGGGTAGTATCATTAACTTTTCTTCGGTAAGTGGTTTTGTAGGGCAGGCAAATTTTGCTACCTACAATGCTACTAAGTTTGCCATCAGGGGACTAACTAAATGCTGGGCACAGGATCTGGCGCCGTTCAACATCCGGGTGAATACCCTGTGTCCCGGTTATATATACACGAAGGCCTTTGTAGATTCCTGCAATAAACTTGGACTGGATATTGAAGAGGAGAACAAAAGAGCATCTGCAATGCACCTGCTGAACCGGCAGGGGAAACCCGAGGAGGTGGCAGCAGCGGCTGCATTTCTGGCCAGCGACGACGCTTCATTTATAACCGGAAGTGATTTACTTGTTGACGGAGGTTATCTGGCAAAATAAAAATATATAGGTATGAAATTCATAGATCTTTCCCACCCATTGGAACACGGGCAACAAACCTTTCCCAGCGATCCCAAATTAAGTATTATCCCACATGGAAATACTAAAACGCTTCGTTATAATATCACCCAAATAACAATGGGGTCACACCAGGGTACGCATCTGGATGCGATGTATCATTTTCTTGATGATGGGAAAACACTTGACCAGATGCCACTGGATTGGTTTTACGGACCTGCACATCTGTTACGCATTCCTAAGGAAGCTAACGAAAATATAACCCCGGAGGATTTTCTGCCTTATGAACATCTTTTAGTTAAAGGAGCAAAAATTATTTTTGAAACCGGATGGCATAAGCATTTTGGAGCGGAAAATTTTTTCAGCGACTTCCCTTCTCTTTCACAGGAAGCAGCCCGGTTTCTGGCTGAAAAAAATATTCGGATGCTGGGTATGGATATGCCCACACCCGGGAAAGACTGGTTCGAATTACACCATGACATACTGTTACCCAAAGAAATTGTGATTGTGGAAAGCCTGGCTCATCTTGATCAGGTTCCTGATCAGTTTACTTTTATAGGATTTCCCCTCAACATTAAAGGACGTGATGGCTCTCCGATAAGAGCGGTTGCAATGGTAGAAGAATAGTTGGACAAAAAAATACCCATATCAAAGAAGATGAAAACCCTTTTTTACCCTGAATATGATCGTCTCGAAATCAATAACCAACCTATACCGGATTATTCAGATAATGAAGTGCTGCTAAAAGTAGCTGCTTGTGGTATTTGCGGAAGTGAACTGGAAACCTTCAAAACCAGAAGCAGCAGGCGAATACCTCCTTTAATCATGGGCCATGAATTTTGCGGAGAAGTTGCAGCCGTAGGAAAACAGGTGAAAGACTGGAAACCAGGAATGTTGGCGGTTAGTAATTCTATTGTTTCATGTGGACATTGCAATATGTGTATCAGTGGTCATACAAACCTGTGCGTGAACCGTCAGGTTTTTGGTATGCACCGTAAGGGTGCATTTGCCGAATATGTAAATGTGCCAGCATCCTGTCTCATCCCGCTTGCGGCGGAAACGGATGTCAGGCATGCTTGCCTCACGGAACCATTAGCTAATGGTGTGCATATGGTCAGGCTCACGGAACATGTAAAAATGAAACATGTCCTGGTTATTGGCGCAGGGCCAATCGGTTTGATGACGCAACAGGCTTTTCAGTCCATGCGAAATGTAGATACCGTAGTCATGGACATCCGTGAAGAAAGAATTGCTGAGGCTAAGAAACTGGGCGCTGCAGCGGTAATCAATCCTGCCACTCAGCAGGTAAGTAATTGTCTTGCAGATGTAACATCAGGAAGTGGTTTTGACCTGGTGGTAGATGCCGTTGGCTCAGCACAAACCAATACAACTGGATTACAGGCAGTAAAACAAGGGGGTGTAATGCTGATGATTGGTTTACATGAAAATAATAAATCATTCTCCAGTTATGACCTGATACTTCCGGAGAAGCAGGTGATGGGAAGTTATGCTGCTACCCAAAAAGATATGCAGGATGCCCTGCAGCTTATTGAAAGGAAATGCGTGGATGTCAGTTCATGGGTTCATTATTATGATCTGAGTCGGGGAGTGGAAGCCTTTTACGATATGCTGGAGGCAAAGGAAGGTCATATTAAATCTGTTTTGGTGATGCAGCATAGGTAATAAAGTAGCAAAAAATATTCTTTATAAATTAAAAAACTGATATAATGGAAAAAGGTGTCAGGGTATTTGTTACAGATTATGGGTTTGCCAACCTGAACCCTGAAATCAATTTGCTGAAGTCTGGCGGCTTCGGGTTGAAGTCCGGTCAATGCACTACAGAAGAGGAAGTGATTGCAGGCGCTGAAGGAGCACAGGCCTTATTGGTACAATGGGCGCCTGTAACGGCAAAGGTAATAGCCACTTTAAAAAGCTGTAAAGTGATTGTCCGGTATGGTATTGGTGTAGATAATATAGATTTGGAAGCAGCTAAAAGATTTTCGATACCGGTATGTAATGTTCCTGATTACTGTATTAATGAAGTAGCCGATCATACTATTTCTCTTGCACTGGCATTAGCTCGGCAGCTTACTTCCACACAGAAGAGATTGAAGTCAGGTGTCTGGAAAATTGTTCCACCGCGACCAATGCCGGCATTTCGTGATATGCTCTTTGCAACGATTGGATATGGCAGAATAGCAAGAGCTGTTCTGGAGCGCACCAGACCCTTTGGTTTTATTCCCGGAGCTTATGATCCCTTTGTAAAGGAAGAAAAAATGCAGCAGGATGGGGTGAAGTACCTGCAACTCAATGAACTGTTAGAAACAGCAGATATTGTTTCCTTGCACTTGCCGTATAGTCCATCCACCCATCATATTATCAATAGCCATACAATTGGCCAAATGAAGAAAGGCGCTATTCTTATTAATACTTCAAGAGGCGCACTGGTAGATACCCTGGCTCTTGCTGATGCAACAAAACAAGGAAAAATAGTAGCAGGATTGGATGTATTTGAAACTGAACCTTTGCCGGTTACTCATCCATTGATGAATTGTGATGAGGTAATACTGACCTCACATACTGCATGGTATAGTGAAAGAAGTGTACCTGAACTTCAGCATCGGGCGGCGGAAGAGGTGCTTAGAGCATTGCAGGGGCAACCGTTAAAAAACAGGATTGCTTAATAGTGGTAAGAAGGATCCATAGAATGATTAAAACCAGACCGGTCTTAAATCGTAAAGTAAAAATCTTAAAACCCCATCCCTATGTTTATTATTGAAACTTACTTTCTTGCCGTGGTTCTTTCAGTAATTACGATGATTTGCTGGGGGTCCTGGCCCAATACTCAAAAACTGGTGAGTCCTTCGTGGAGGTTTGAACTTTTTTATTGGGATTATGTATTAGGTATTTTACTTATCGCTTTAGTATTTGCATTTACGCTGGGTTCGCAAGGTAATGCCGGAAGAAGTTTTATCCAGGACCTGCTGCAAGCAGAATGGAATAATATCAATTCCGCAATCATTGGCGGAGCTATTTTTAACGCAGCAAATATTTTATTTGTAGCTGCTCTTTCTCTCGCAGGCATGGCTGTGGCTTTTCCCGTTGGAGCAGGCCTGGGTTTGATACTTGGGGTGTTTGTCAACTTTATTGCCAATCCGGTAGACAATATTTTATTTCTTTTTGGGGGAGTGGCCCTAATAGCCCTGGCTATTTTTTTATCTGCCTCCGCCTATCGCCGTCTTTCAACGCAGCAGGGAAAGGTATCCGCCAAAGGAATTGTGTTGAGTATGATTGCCGGGGTGCTTTTTGGTTTCTTTTATCGCTTTATTGCAAATGCCATGTA
This sequence comes from uncultured Terrimonas sp., assembly GCA_964518685.1. Lineage (GTDB taxonomy): Bacteria > Bacteroidota > Bacteroidia > Chitinophagales > Chitinophagaceae > Agriterribacter. Next base: position 3,569 of record CAZFGP010000164.1, on the reverse strand, counting down.
TCCTGATTTTAATATTCCCGAACCGGGTAAAATGGGACCCTATGGAGCCGTGGTTTGTTTTGCTTTGGGCGTATTGTTAAGTAATTTTCTTTTCAATACCCTTCTCATGAAAAAACCTATTGAAGGAAAACCTTTATCTTTTAAGGATTATTTTTCTGGGACAAGGAAGGATCATATTATGGGGGTACTGGGAGGGGTGATTTGGGGAACAGGATTGATATTAAGTATCCTGTCTGCAGGAAAGGCTGGCTTTGCCGTATCCTTTGGGTTAGGGCAGGGCAATGCTATGATTGCTGCCATTTGGGGTGTTTTTGTATGGAAAGAATTTAGAGCTGCGCCGGCAGGTACTTCGAGGTTCTTGAATGGTATGTTTTTTTGTTATATACTGGGATTAGCCTGTATTGTATTGGCAAAGGCGTAGTAAACGATTTTTTTGATTATGACCATTGCTAAGCTCCAGGCTGTTGTCGTTATTACAACAGCCTGCCTTTGCGTAATCCGCCAGGATTAAGGCTATAGAAAGTTCAACAGTTGTGTTATTACTTCAACCCCTATCTTTGCCGTTTTTGAGATCATTCGTTATGGTTAATTCATTCTTAGATTCTTCTTTAGGACGATTCAGGCTGGTGGCCATTGCAGAAGGTGTTTCCTACCTTATTCTGTTGGGAATAGCCATGCCCTTAAAATATTTTGCTTCCTTTCCTGATGCCGTAAAATATACCGGTTGGATTCACGGACTTCTATTTGTTGCTTATATGTGGCTTTTGCTGCGTGTATGGATAAAATACAAATGGAGTTTCACAAAGACCCTTTCAGCCTTTATCGCTTCTCTATTACCTTTCGGCACCTTTGTGCTGGATAGTAGATTAAAAAAAGAACAACAGGAAAGATATATTTGATAGCCCTTCCCGATTGGAATTCCTTTCTTGCCATCTTAGAAGTCTGCCATATGCAGACTCCGGAACGTGTACTTTCTTTGTTCTTCAGGTACACTGTTCCTCTGCACACAGCAGGTTATTCAGGCGATACTTTCTTTGACAGTGGTATGTATATATTTCAAAGTTGAATGCAGATAATTCCTACTTCGGATGAAAATAGGTAATAAAAATAAGACCCTTTATTGCCTATATTTGAATCCCCTAAAATATATCATATATGTCTCATTCAAGCTGCAATGCTCTTCTTGTTTTGTTCTGTTTAATGGGTTTGATATTACCTGTTCATCTATTTCCGCAAACAGGAAGCCCCGCCGAACCGGTGCGTTATGTGGGAGGTGTAACCATAGACCCCTCTGTGCATGAAGGACGGCTACGGTGGGCAATAGGCGCTGAAAGTATCCAGGTGATGCGTGCCAACCGCAGGCATGGAGCAATTGATGCAGACTCGGGCTGGACTTATAATCATGCGCCTAATCTTGCATACTGGAACGGAAAATTTTATTTGCAGTATCTCAGTAACCCGGTTGACGAACATATCGCTCCCGGGCAAACACTGATTACTTCTTCAGCAGATGGCCGCACATGGGAGATGCCAAAGATTTTATTTCCGCCTTACCAGGCTCCTGCCGGGGTGAATATCCCGAAAGGGTATAACGGCTATATGATGCACCAGCGAATGGGCTTTTATGTGGCGCCCAATGGGCGGTTACTCTCGCTTGCATTTTACGGCCACACCGAAGATCCATTCTTAGAAGGAGGAATAGGGAGAGTGGTGCGGGAATTATACAAAGACGGAAGCATGGGCCCCATTTATTTTATTCGTTATGAAAGTTACGCCTCTTTTGATGAAAGCAATACCAGTTATCCTTTTTTTACCCGTTCTTCAGATATCGGCTTTGTTGCTGCATGTGAGGCTTTGCTTCAAAATAAACTGGTAACCCTGCAATGGAAAGATGAGGACGATGGTAAAGATCCGCTGTATGCAGGAAACCGGTTTGATGATGATCTTGCCGCACTGTCTTACTTTCATCGAAAAGACGGAAAGGTGGTTATGCTGTGGAAAAAATCAAAAGCGGCTATTTCAAATGATGAAGGCGCCAGTTTCTCAATGCCGGTAAAAGTACCTACGCTGATTATGTCCGGCGGTAAAAATTGGGGACAACAGACCAGGGACGGGAGGTATGCCATGTGTTTTAACCCTATTGATAATTCCGAATACCGATATCCTTTGATTATTATGACCAGTGACGACGGGATAATATTTGATGATATGCTGCTGGTGCAGGGAGAAGTACCTCCGAGGCGGTATTTTGGACGTTGGAAAGATTTTGGTCCCTGTTATACAAGAGGTATTGTAGAAGGTAATGGCAATCCTCCGGGAAATGATATGTGGATAACGTACAGCATGAATAAAGAAGATATGTGGGTAACGAGAATACCCGTTCCTGTTACTTTCAAGGTTGAGAGTTCCGTTAGCGATAACTTTGATTCCCTTATCCCGGGTGCTGCAATTCCAAACTGGAATACTTATTCTCCCCAATGGGCGCCGGTTACTGTTGCCAATTTTCCCGACGCTAAAAATAAATCGCTTCAGCTAACTGATGAAGACCCTTATGATTATGCACGGGCTATTCGGGTATTTAAAGAATCATCAACAGTTGATTTGCAATTTAAAGTGTTTCCCAACCAAAACAATCATGGAGAACTTTCAGTTGATATTACCGACAGATACGGTAATCGTCCGGTGCGTATAACTTTTAACAACAAGGGAGAAATTGTGGTTATGAATGGAAGTACACCTGTTGTAATCAGCAGCTATAAACCGACTAACTGGTATGATTTTAAAATCATTGTCAATGCCCGGTTGAAGGGATCGTTCGATCTTTTCCTTAATCATAAAAAGATATTATCGGATGCCCCGTTAGCAGAAGCCGTAAAATCAATAGAACGAATCTCTTTCAGAACCGGCGCTTACCGTGACCTCCCAACCCGGCATACGCCCAATGAAACGCCGGAACCGCCTTTGCCAGGCGCAGATGAAAAGGTAAAAAAGGCAGTTTATTTTGTAGATGACGTAAAAATAAAATAGTTCCTTCTGAACCGGCTGTTTTTTTCCTGATTTATCTGATGATTTTTGCTATTGATTTAATGAATATATTTAATCTCTGTTAACACAAACCAAATGTTGGAAAAATATCAATTATGAAGCGTTTTTTTTATCCGTTTTTATTGAGCCTTTTTGTTTCAAATTTTCTGGCAGCCCAAACTGCTGTAAACTTTAAATGGTGGAATCCGGCAAAAAATCCTTTTCCTGTACTTGAAGGTCAGGCCTGGCCAAAAGAAGTGAAGAATTTTTATGACCGGTTACCTGCCAGAGCAGAAAAGCAGGTAAGAGAAGCTGTATGGAATCTGTCGCGCCATAGTGCAGGTATGTATATCAAATTCAAAACCGATGCCACTGAAATATCAGTTCGTTATGGTGTGGGTACAACAAAAAATTTCGCTATGCCCCATATGCCGGCTACCGGAGTAAGCGGAGTGGATTTATATGCCATAGATCATAGTGGGCAATGGGTATGGGCGCCGGGAAGATATCATTTCGGTGATACCACCACTTATACCTTTTCCAGC
>CAZFGP010000163.1:0-9171 GCA_964518685.1 uncultured Terrimonas sp. | reverse complement strand
TCCCGGCGTTCAAGCGACGACAGCGTGATGATACCAAAGGCGGTATCTTCCAGAATATGCCTGCGGTTGTCCGGACTGTTCAAAAGTCCATACTGCGATACAAAATGTTCATATGTGCTGTTAAGCTGTTCCCGCTCGGCTTCGCTGATGGTTTCACCGGCTACTTCTTTAATTGATAATTCAAGATAGGTGTCACGAAGCGCCGTATAGTTCTCGTAAAAGTTGATATTTCCCTGAAGCACGAGTGGTTGAAACACCGCCTGTTTGTATTCAGGATCGGGATTACCAATCGTGCCGACATTTCCCATGTGTACCACTAAGGTGCCTTCCTGGTAATAAGGCTTTAAGCCGATAAAGGGAAGCTGTGTTTTCTGCTCAAACCGGAAAAAACCTTCCAGCGTCTGATCGCCTTCATATCGGAAGCTGTGGTCAAATTGTTTCAGATAATTGGATATGCCTGTTAACTCATGTCCCAACAAACGAGCATCCATCCAGTTCGCAGAGAGATGATTTATCTCTTTAACATTGGAGTATAGCTTGTATAGATAGCGGTTACTTTTATGCTGTTTGGCAGTAAGCAGTACTACGTTTTCATGGCTTGGTTTATCCATTGTTCGTATTGTACCAATAATACGAGCAGTTGCTTTTTGTATAACTTTTTCGTCGAGCGGATTAATATAAGCCATTGCCCGGTTGATCTGCTCCGCCGGAGCGGTATCGAATAATCCCAATTGCACTGATAAGGTTCCCGTTTTGTTTTCGGGCATCGGCAGGTAAGTCAGTTTTTTACCTTCATTTTCAGGAGCCGGTAATGTAACTGTTTGTGCTTTTCTGTATAATTCAGCATTAAACCGCTTCCGGAATTGATGGCTAAGGTTGGCATTAAGACTATCCCTAATCTGGTTTATATCACCATCCTGCCATACGGTTTCATGCGCCTGGCCATATTGATTTTTACCTTGTTTTATCTGGTTGCCAATAACAACTTCTTTATGATTGAAGAGATATAGGTTTTGGTGGTAGCTGCCAAACTGGTTTTTAAGCTCTACGGTGTCAATCAATAGTTGTTCACTATCAGAAAGCTGCTCCTTGGCCTTGTGTTTCTGTACTACGAGTAGATGACTAGGAGCTTCCGTATTGCCGGTATCTTTCATCAGGTTGTCCGGCATTACTGTTATGCTTACAAAATCGGCACGTTCAAAAAGATATTGCCGTGCTGTATGATTGGAAGGACTATTTAAAAAAGCATCTGTAGTAATAAAAGCCATTAAACCACCTTCAGCCAACTTGTCCAATCCTTTAGCAAAAAAATAGTTGTGTATTTTGCCGGATAATTCTATACTGGGAAAAGATTCATCATAAACGGAAAAATTACCAAAGGGTATATTGCTCACCACCAGGTCATAGCTTTGGTTATCTTTTACCGTAGCTTCTTCAAAGCCGGTAATATGCGTATCTGTTTTAACGGTCAGCGCGCTGTTAATGGCTGATAGCACCAGACCGGTAAGCCTATCTTTTTCTACGGCGGTAATTTGTTCCAGTTCAGGAAAAGCTTTAGCGGCTTCACTGATAAAGATACCCGAACCAGCGGAGGGCTCATACAGTCTTTTCGGCTGAATGTCTTGTGCCGCCAATACATCATATAATGTTTGTGGGACTACTTCTGGCGTATAAAATGCAGTGAGCACACTATTGCGTAATGACGCAATGATTTCTTTATAAACTGTTTCCGGATAGTTTGCCTTGAGAAGGTCATGCAGTTGTATTATTTCCCCGTGGTGCTTCAAATCCTCTTTCGTAGCTCCGTTAGCCTGCCATTCTTTCTGAGAACCGTAAGGATACAGTATGGCTTTTATACCGCCAAAGCCTGCATATTTTTTCAGACTGGTACCATCTTCCACAGAAAGCAGGCTTCCGTGCTGATAATCCAAAGCTATGCGAATAGCACGCAGATTATCATGCAACTTTTGGGAAATATTGTAAGCCATAATTACACATTTTCATTCTTCACGTTTCTTTTCGGCTTAGGCGAGATAGTCCTGTACCTGCCCAATAATGGCATATCTTAAATGCCTGTTTGCTTCGTTTTCGCTGTTGAAATTAAAATCATTGAAAACGCCTTTACAAGCTTCAATGAGATTCACCACTTCATAAGTGAGTGTTCTGCTTTCCTTCATCCGCTCGTAATCGGCATTAAATTCTTCTTCGATAACTGAGCGGATATACTGATAGCGGGAGGGTTTCAATTCCTCCGTCATGACATTGAAGCATAATTCTTCAATGATATATTGCGGTCTTCCTTCATCAAGAAGCTGTGCTGCCATCGGCATAACTGCATTTACCTTTTCTTCCAGATACCCGGTAACCGAATTGCTCTCCTGTAAGCTGAGCATCAGGTCAGGGTTGTTGTGGACGACGTACGTCCACAACTTTTCCATCAGCATACTTTGCATACGTCCTGAATTTTTTTAAACACCAAAAAAGGATTGAATAACAGTGGCTACTACCACAAGGAAAATGCAACTGCCAAACCAGGCAGCGGCAACTTTGCCCGTATCCTGATCCCCAGCATTCCACTTCTGGTAAACTTTGACCGCCCCTATGAGGCCAAGTATTGCGCCTACGGCATACATCAGATTGGTACCTGCCGAAAAGTAGCTGCGGACTTTAGTGTTCGCCTCATTAATACCTTGAATGCCATCCTGGGCAAATGCACCAAAACCAATAAGAGTGAGTGCCAGGGCTGCACCGAGCACGATTAACGACTTACGGTTTAACTTTTTAAATTTCAATCTGCACATTTTCATAACACACGTTTATTAAAGTTTAAAATAAAAAGAGAGACGATAAAAAACGGAGCGGCTTCGCCACCTCATTACCCACTATTCCTGCCACACTTTACCCTTACGCACGGGGACGGGTGGGAAAGCACACTCCGCTGAAGACTGTTACATTGCATCCTTCCACAACAGATCCATTTCCTCCTCTGTTAGTGTAACAGTCTCATATTTTTCACATTCCGATATTATAAGTTTATTTACTGATGCCCGGAGAGAAGAATGTCTTACTGAGGGATATTCTTTTAACACAAGGCTCAGGTATTGCTTAAATTCCTGTGGGATCATCTTTCTATGGGAAGCCTCTGCAATTACTGCCTTAAGACGTTCGATAAGATGCTCTACTTCTGTGAAGTCTTCATCCGTTGTTTCTTCAAATGAAGCCTCTGATGGATGGATGTATCCGTAGTTAGTCGAAGGATTTTCGCCCCTTGAGTTGTTGGGTAAGGCTGTTCTCAGGTTTAATTTCCTTTTACCGGATAACAAGTCTTTGAGTTCGCCGGAATAATACCGTATTCCAACAAAAAGATAGTAAATTGCCAATAGTATCGTAACTGCAATGAAGTAGTCCGTCCATGAGATGTTTGTAAACATATGTTTCTTATTTAATTGCGTTTCACCAATCAATCTTCCGCTGTTTAAGCACTTTCGATTGTTTTAATTTCTACACAAAAGAACATCTGTATGAAAGCGTGTACAAGTCCAACTTTTTTGTACCCGTTTTGTACCTCTTCTACCCCATTGATAATCAATAAGGTGAAAATAAGATTTTTTGAAAAAAAATTTGCGGAAGCTAAAGATTGAAAAAGGCTGTCCATTTTTAGGCAGCCTTCTCAATTGACCACAGTACACGAGATTAGTAACTTTTTATTTTTTCTATGAGTTTTTCCAAAGTTTCAATAGCTGTTTTCTTATCTCTTTCTTCAGCAGCATAAGATTTACTGCGCATGGAATCATAAGAAAGATTTTCTTTATAAGGAGTAGATAAATGTGGAACAATTGTTTTGAACACTTCATTCATTGATTTAGCTATAAGGATTTTCAATTCATCAGCCGCCCGTAGTATAAGACCAGTCTGATCCGTAGATAACACGCACAATACTTTCGATTTTTCATTTTCAGCCGGCGTTTTTTCTTTTACATCTGCCACTTTATCCTGTAATGGTATAATGGAGAAATGAAGTTTCTTTTCAAGGTAGAAAATTTCCTGGCTAAACCAGTTACTTAACTCATCTTTAATATCAACTTGATGTGGATATAGAGCAATCCCTGCCTTTCTGTGCATCTGGTTAAACTCTTTAAAATGAAAGAGTAAACAATCTATCCTATTGGGAATGTCTTCATGAGCATTTATTTTCTCGGCAATTTTTTGTGTAAGATAATTTATGTATTCGGTGCTATTAAAATTCAAGTAGATAAGTACTTTGTCTAATGAACAGTATATAGATTTATTTTCTTTAAGCACCTCCATTGCTTCGAGTTCACTCAGGAATTCTTTGATATAAAGCAGTTCCTGAAATGTGACGGGATAATTACCTTCATCATAATCAATAAAAAAGTACAAGCAATTCGTAACAATAGCTCTAAGCCGTTCATCCGTTACCTGCTTTGATAATTTCAAATTCAATTTATCTATTCGTGGCTTTAGCTCTTTTTTTGTAACCGAAAGGTAAGTTAATGGTACGCGTTCATCCAGGCATAAATAGTTGGAAAATCGAATTTCAACAAAAGATAACAGTCCGTCCACGCAGGAAATAGTTTCATCTGCAAGACGCCTTAATGCTTTTTTCTTACCCGGAATTACTTTACAATTTTCCAAAGCCTGGTCGAGGAGAATGATTAATGCCGAATGATACTGTTTAAGGGATAGTTCGATTTGCTTTTCCTCTGTTAGCCCAAATACATGGTTTTTCAGCAAAGATTGAAATTTCGCCCTTTCCTCTGTTATTTTGGTGAGAATCGGCCTGATTTGCTCATCTGTTACTGTGGCAAAATCGTTATTTGCAGGATTAAGAGAAACAGTAATCAAAGAGTCAAGCCATTCTAAAATATATTTTCCGCACATGCTTCATAGATTGAATACGGTGAACATTCTTGATATCAAAGTTGGGTATTCAAGCTCAGCAAAAAAATAAGGCATTTACCGTATTTTCGTACTCAAAAAGTAGTATATTAAGGAATTAGAGAAGTAAAATACTATTGCAATTAGGATTTTAATTTGTTCAGCAGTTCAATCTTATTGTTTACACCGACTTTTTCAAATATATTTTGAATGTGCTTAGAAACTGTTTTTTCTGATATAAACAGGGCTTTGGCAATTGCTTTATAACGGACACCCTTTAGGATAAATCTGACAATTTCTGTTTCCCGGGTGGTAAGCTGATACAGTTGACACTTTTCATCCAAAGAAGCCGGAATGCCTGTATTCGGCAGGGTTTTAAGATTGGAGATTGATTTGTCCAATATAGCTTTTTTTTGCTTCGTGATATTGTTCAACACAGTCTCTATTTTCTGATAAAGCACTTCAAACGAGAATGGCTTTTGAATGAAATCAATGGCACCCAGGCGCAAACCCTTGAGCATATCGGATGGAGCTGATTTTGCCGTTAGGAAGATAATGGGAATATGTTTATAGGCACTCTGCTCAGAAATTATTCTGACGAAGGTAAAACCGTCCATTTTATCCATCATAATATCGGAGAGAATTAAATCAGGTACAATAGGCAGATTCTCCAATTTTTTTAATGCCTCCGCGCCGTTTATTGCACAAAAAATGTTGTATTTAGCACTTAGCTTCTTAAAAAGAAAATGAAGCATTGCTTTGTTGTCGTCAATCATTAATATAGACTGCCTCTCCGGAAAATAAGGTGTATCGTTGATGTCAAAGTTCTCTATGCTGTAAATAAGCGACTTGGCGTTTAGTGTATTTTGGGGTTTTACATCTCCCTCTTTCAGGTTGTATCTGTATAGAGTTATTGTAATTGCAGTTCCCGGTTTTCTCGCAGGATCACTATCAACTTCAATATGCCCTGCTAAGCTATCTGTTACTTTTTTAACAATAGGCAGCCCAAGGCCCATGCCTTGCAAACTTGTCTTTTTATGACCTATTTGATAATACGGTTTAAATATTTTGTTTTGAAGGTGAGGTGATATCCCAACGCCGTTATCCTTTACAGAAAAAATAATTTTATCGGTGACAGAGCGGAGGATTATTTCTATCTTCCCACCTGTATTCGAAAATTTAATAGCATTCTCTATCAGGTTATTAACTATGCGATTGATAGCATTTGGATCTGCTTTAATATATATATTATCTTCAATATCTCTAATGCAATTAAGGTTTTGCTTTTGGCAGTAGTATTCAAACAAGATAAAGCTATTCTTTAGAATCTCACTGAAATCTGTTATTTGATTGTGATCATATACACTAAACCCTCTTTTAAACCTTTCAAGGTCAAGTAAATTTGTAATGTCGTTGGTCAATTTATCAATGCCTCCTTTTATAATGTCTAATTCGGCAACAGACCCATATTTATTGATATATTCCTCTAAGTAATTATTTATGAGCGTTAACGGTGTTTTTGTTTCATGTACGAGGTTGATAAAATTGTTGGTTTTCTGCTCATTCATTTTTTCCAGTTCTCTTGTTCTTTTACCAACCTGTTCCTGTAAACTTGTATTCCAATTCAAAAGAAGCTGCTCAGAATCTATCAGCCTTTGATGCTCTAATCTTGTTTGGTTTATATGGCGATTTAGCTGAAGCCCAAACAAGAGTAAAAATCCTGTGTTTGTGATAGAAGCTTCTATAGCCTGGCTTTGATTAAAATAGGTGATAAAGGGTAAGCCAACCCAGGGTGTTACGCTAAAAAATAAAATAGCCAGTTCCGTTCTCGATTCCTTACTGCTAAAATCATTGCCATATTTATTTTGAATAGCTTTTGCAAGGGAATAAATCACCCATAAAGCATACAAAACCGGCAAAAAGAGGAGCTGTTGCGCTGTTATCAGGTCACCTGATTTGGCAAAGACAATAACAAAAATCAAGTAAGGAAGTACTAAGAATAAATAAACGCCTTTGTAAGCATGGAATTTCATTTTTCCCAATCCAAACGCCTTATAAACATAATAGGGGAAATAGCATGGTGTGATAAATCCGGTAGCATAAGCAATAACCTCCTGAAGAAAAAATGAACCCGGCAAGTCAGGATCAGGCAATAAACCGCCTGTAACGTTGTAAATTATAAGCAAAGAAATAAGCGTTATGTTCAGAATTGTGGTCTTATCTTCTGGGCGGGCTAATTTATAGATAACCAGATAAAAAAGTATCACTGTTTCTAAACACACGAAAATAAATGTGACAATATGCATCTCCGTTCCGAAAACCAGCATAAGCACGATTATTTATGAAGTTCCCTTTTAAGAAAAAAAAGTTTATAACTTAAAGCAGCTTCGTGATAAATTTTAAAACCGAACTTTTCATACCAAGGTAAGTTTTGAACCGTTGAAGTTTCTAAATAGATAGGTCTGTCCTTGTGTTCGCTATCTTCTATTAGCTTATTCAGAAGAATACTACCAATCCCCTTGTTCTGATGCTCGGGGTCAACACCAATGAACCATAAGTAATACATTGGTTCTTTGGGCTGCATCTTTTTTATAAGTTCCTCTCTTGCTAGGGTCTTTCTTATGTTTTCTATACCAATACAAAAGAGTATCAGCCTTATATCCAGCAATATTGATTTCAATGTTATCTTCTTTTTGTCTGGATATAATACCAATGCGCACGCTTTTCTATCGTCAGATAAGAAAACATCACCGAACATATAGCACACTTCAAAAGAATAATCCATCAGGACTTGTATTCTTGTTAGCCTTTTTTCGTCCTGCCTGGCTATATAGTTCACGCTTTGATTCTTTTCAAAAGATTCGGTAAGTATGTCCACTACCAGATTCTTATCGGATTTTTCTGCTCTTACCATAACGCATATATTTTATATTGATATAACTACTACAGCCTTAATTTAAACTCTTTTAAAACATAGTTTTTTACACTGTAAATTTGTCCCACAAAACGTTTATCCCTTTTTAACTCCCATTTGGGTAAACTGTTGATTTCCTTGTTCATCTAATGGGATACAGAATGTGGTTGAACGGCCGTTGCAGTAATCGTAATAGATAGGATCTATTGTAAGTTTAACTTCGTTAGTTGTTGCAAACATACTTGTGAAGCGGTGGAAAAATGCCGCTTGTTGCTTCTTTATGTCTTTAGTTGAAGCAATAGTCCCAGCATCCTTAAGCAAGGCAATGATATTGCTTTCCGAAATTACCTGATAGTCAATGCTGTTGGTGATCTTTATAAACGCCTCCGCGCCGCCAGAAACTGTATCGGCATTACCTGCCGCTAAAGCATCTTTAATATGATAATAGGGGGTAAGTAGTTGCGATAAGTTGGGATTGCCATTTGTATCCACTGTGGAAGAAGAAGCTAAATTATTATGGCTAATGTGGTCTTGAGCAAAGCGGAAAAGGGAAGTGCAGCAAAATAGAGTTGCTGTTACAATTATTTTTTTCATTTTATTTGATTTAATGTATAAATAGAAAATTACAAGCATGGCAATATAATACCACGCTGAAATAGAATCTATACAGCAAATCAAATCTGAAAACTCTGAATAGTTATGCGGATGTCTGATATGGGAGGATGGTAACTTCGGAGAAAATGTTTAATATTCTTTACTACCTGGGAAGAAAATGAAAAATCCACATGGTAGAAAGAGGAAACAAAGACAGCAAAAAATGCAGGGTGGGTGATGGTCACAGCCTGAGGAACGGCCTTATCGAGTTGCGTAATTTTTATTACGCTATCGTTGCAGCAATTATCCTTCTTATCTGTAGATTTATGATCCTCATTTGGCAGTGCGTTATGCTGGTGTTCGGAAACTTTTTTGTGATGTACATGCTTTTTTCCATCAGCATGTATGTGAACGGAAGTTTCCGTAGCTTTCCCACCGTCATGGTGCCCTGTATTAAAACCCATATCCATACCTATAGAGCAAGCAAATCCTACAATGGTATTTAATGAAAATACTATTAATAAAAATGCTGCTTTTAATTGTATAGATATGTTTTTTTGCATTTTAGAAGTTATTTCAAATTGCTGTTGTAACCTCGCGTTAAAGAGTTGTCATACAATCCAACCTAAAGGTAAGACAAAAAATCTGCCATTTTGTTTAAGTTTTTTACTTGAAAGTGATTAAATTCTCGATTTCTGAGACATAGAGTAACCGCCATTTATAATTTTGTCGCTTTAACCTTAAGGCTATTGCTTACTACAGCA
>CAZFGP010000162.1:0-9175 GCA_964518685.1 uncultured Terrimonas sp. | reverse complement strand
CCACTTCAACCTTTGTGCGTTATCCGAAGAGCTGGTAAAGTTGATTATAACAGGTGGACAACTTGAACTGGTAATATAGTTTTCTTTATAGGTAAATGAGGCTGCAACATCCTTGATATATAATACCTGAATAGCGGTATCGGTACAGCCGGCAGGGTCTTTCGCTATCAGGGTGATACTATCCTTCCCTAATTGGCTGTATGTTTTATTTGGCGGATTGGCGCCATTATAGGTCGGTGAGCCGTTAGTAAACCGCCAGTTGAACTGAGGTGAGCTGTTGGCATAATTGGTGGTATTATAAAATGATACAAGCGTACCGGGAAATATTTTATCCGGCGAATATTCAAACGCTGCTTTAGGCCCTTTTATCTTTATAGGGTTATTAAAAGACATGGCCTTGCCGGTACAACCATCCTGGTCGGTAACGGTAAGAACAGGATAATAATAACCGGGTTCGCTGTAAAGATGAGAAACCAAACCGTTTATAGGGTATAATGAGTCTGCATGTACATATTTATTATCATCTCCAAATTCCCATTCCCAGGTCTTTATGGGTACTCCGGAATCGGGTACCGATTTGTCTTTAAAAATTATTGGACTCTTAAAACAAAGATCATTGACAACTAATGAAAACCCGGCTTTCGGTCCTTTAATAGTTAGTGGTACTATATTGGATGTATCCGGACAACCGGGGTAACTATTAGGCATAAGGATTACCCGGATACCCGACTGTCCGTTTTCTAAGTTGGTAAGGGTGCCTTCAAAATGATTTACTAAAGTGCTTTGCTGTGTACTAAGATTAGGAGAAGCAGCCCTGCCATCAGCATAAACCCATCCGTGTATGTTGTAATGGTTGTAGTTTTCATCAATAAAGGCTGGATTTTTTTCGAGACCGGAGATATTGATTTTTATGTTACCACTCCCGCAAACCTCAGTAAGAGAGGCAGCCAACACCGGATGCTGTCTTTGCAGTACGGGAATGTTTAAAGAATCTTTTACTGTGCATGCTCCATTTTCTGCAATCAGGTAGGTTTTGTAGGTTTTGCTGGAATCATATACATGCATTGTTGTTTGTGCTGATGGATTTATTTCCTGAGTTGTGCCGTCTCCAAATTCCCACCACATTTTGGTGGCTGCATTTATCATGTGGTTTTGATAAAGGGTTACTTCCCCGCTGTTACAACTCATACTGTATCCTTCTACCCTGGGAAAAGGCGGAAGTACCTTTATGTAACCTTCTCTTTTCATAGTATCACGGCATATCCCGCTACCTGCTATTAACGTTATCGTGTACTCGCCGGCTTCATTGTAATGATGTTCATTTTCTTTTCCTGTATGATGCCAGTTACCCTGGTTATATTCTCCCGCCCCATCCCCGAAGTTCCAACTCCAGTTATCTATATTACCGGTTGAAAGATCTGTAAATATTACCGCACTTGCCCCGCAAATTTCCGTTGCATTAACGGTGAAGTCGGCAAGGGGCTTCTGCTCTATTTTGATATAAAGAGGATCAGTTATGCCCGTACAACCATTTTGGGTAGTGTATTTTAGGGTAACCGGGAAAGAGCCGTTTTTGGTGAAAATATGATAAGGCGCAGGAGCGGTTGAACTGTCCCCATCACCGAAATTCCACTCAAAAGTTTTAATATGATCTGCCTGGATATTGATGTCAAATTTTTTTCCTAACCCCGGACAGCCGCTGCTTTCACCGATATCTGAAATTTGTGCATCCGGCTTATGAAGAGATAAGGTCTTTGAAACTACATTGGTACAACCCTGAGTATCAGCCACGGTTAACTTTACTTCAAAGTCGCCATCCTGATCATAAATATAACTGGTTTCTTTTTTATCATCGGAACCGGCACCTGTGCCAAAATCCCAGTTCCACGATACTGCGGTTTTTGAAGTGTCTTTAAACAGAACGTTAACCGGTGTACCGCAAACACTGTTGATTTCAGCAATGAAATTGTTTGTGGAAGTGCCTTTTTTTACTATGAATTCTTTATTAACAGATTCGGTGCAGTTCCCAAAAGTGTTAGTCATTTTTATATGATAAGTTCCGGAATCAGGAAAAACATAAGAGAATACTGGACCTGACCCTTTAGCTCCTGATTCAGTTATCAACCAGTTGGTGTTACTGGGTGTAGGAGAACTGTTGTTGGTGAAGGTGGTTAAAATATTAGTGCAGATGGTTTCGGAAGAAATAAAGTCGCTCGTAAAATTTGCAACATTAATATAATCCCGCTTTGTGGTGGTATCGGAACAACCTTCTTCATTCGTAGCAATCAGGGTAACATTATAAGATCCTTTGACGGGATAAATCTTTGAGACATTTACCTGTTCCGATGGATGTTCATCTCCAAAATCCCATTGGTAAGATAAAGTGCCTGGTCCCGTACTCTTATTACTAAAATGAATCGTTTGACCTACCGTGCAAAGTACTGTATGGGAGGCGCTAAAAGCTGCTGAGAGAGTGGGTAATACTACTATTCCATTCTTATCAATGGTGGTGTAACAACCATGACTGTTTAAAACCGTAAGGGTTACCGGAGGATTGCCGCCCGAAGTATAAATATGGCTGACGGTATTGCTGTTTGAAATACTGTCCACATTGCCATCGCCAAAATCCCATACGAATTTGCTGATGGTGCCGTCTCCCGCTTTTGCATCGGCAGTAATTGTTACAGGAAAGGGAGCGCATCCTTTCCATTGATTGAAGGAAAGAGTAGCAGAGGGTTTTTTGTAAACTGTAACTTTCTTTTCAATAAAATCGGTTTGACTCCCATCTTTAACGGTCAGCCGCACTGTATAGGAGTTTTCATTGTGGTAAACGGCCTGGGCATCTTTGTCTTTCTCGTTCTTATTACCATTTCCAAAGTCCCATTCATAGGTAGCAGCAGAAGAGGCGCCTGTACTGGTGTTTTTAAAGCTTACAACCAGAGGGGAGCATCCTCCGGGGTTATCTATAATAAAATTAGCCTTCAGTTGCGCCTGAGCCTTGTAGGAGAAACCAGCCAATAACAATAATCCTAAGACAAAACTTTTTGATTTATATTGTAAAAAACGGTTCAAAAGAATCATTGTGTTAAGTTCCAGGTTAGGGAATCTCAGGTTTAAGTATTAATTGAAAAGAAGTATCACAGACAATACCGTTTTAGATAGCTAATCTACAAAAATAAGTCGTTATATAACTTACCTCCGGGTACTATGCTGTATTTGCTCAAATCGGTTATCCCTTCCTGTGTCAGCACTTGTTCGTCAATAAAACTGTTGCCGGTGCAGGTTTCGGAATTCCGCGATAAAATATAATAAGTTGCATCAGCAACGATCTCAGGAATACGGCTCATTTTCATTAAAGCTTCGCCTCCCAGCAAATTTAAGACGGCGGCTGTTGCTATAGTTGTTCTCGGCCAAAGCGAATTGGCGGCTATTTTATCCTTCTTTAATTCTTCTGCTAATCCCATGGCAATCATTGTCATGTTGTATTTACTGAGGGTATAGGCAAGATGCTTCGCTAACCATATTGGTTGCAGGTTCAGCGGTGGCGACAGATTAAGGATATGCGGGTTGGCGCCTTTCCGTAAATACGGAATACACAACTTGCTGACAAGAAAAGTACCCCGTACATTAATATCATGCATGAGGTCAAAACGTTTGCTCTCCGTCTGCTCTGTGGCCGTAAGCGAGATGGCTGATGCATTATTGATTAACACATCTATCCCGCCAAAAGTTTCTACTGTCTTTTTTACTGCATTGCTTATCTGATCTTCAAAACGGATATCACATTGTACGGGCAGGGCTTTGCCACCGGCTTCTTCAATTTCTTTGGCGGCTGAAAAGATAGTTCCGCCCAACTTTGGATTTTTTTCGACAGACTTTGATACAACAGCAATATGCGCTCCTTCTTTTGCTAGTTTTAAAGCAATAGCTTTGCCAATGCCTCTGCTTGCCCCTGTAATAAAAATGACCTTTTCTTTAAATGACATATTATTCAGTTTTTTTAGGAAAATGGAATCCTTCATTTTCTTCTTACCGCCTAAAATAGATCCAACTCCTTAGCAGGATCCCAAAATACTTTTTCAAAATTAACTACCGTATCTTTCTTCACCTTTACACCTTCACTTTTTAATAAGTCAGCCATCATGGTAGGGGTTCCAAAATGATGCTTCCCGCTTAACATGCCATTCCGGTTTACCACCCGGTGGGCTGGTACAGGAGGAAATGAGGCGCCCGACACGCCCAGCGCCCAGCCAACCATTCGGGCGGACGATCGGGCGCCCAAACAGGAGGCTATTGCGCCATACGAACTTACGCGTCCTCTGGGAATCAATCGTACAAGATCGTAAACAGATTCATAAAAAGATTCTTTTTTAGCCTTTAATGCAGGGAGGACAGGTATCCGATCAGCACTCTTTTGTTTTGATTTTTGTTTCATAAAAACACTTTGACGCAGTAATTAGGTGTTGCTTATCCGATGGCAGATATATTGGTAAAATCAGTTTGCGTATTAACAGAAGATTCTTCCAGCCATTGTTTAAGCAAGGCATCTTTTTCCCCGGGCAGTTTTTCAGGTAAGCTGAACTTCAGGTAATGCACTTTGTTGGAACCCGCAATATCCAGACTTTCGTAATAGGTTTTTATGAACAGATCCTCATTCGTATGCTTTGTTGCATATACATCGTTAATATCTTCAGATATCGGGAGACCATAAAGTTTGCACACCAGTTTTGTAAAATGATACAGATCTGGTGAATCTGTTTTCAAATGGATCTGACCGCCGGGTACAAGGCTTTGTTGATACAAACGTAAAAAGCGCGGATGAGTGAGTCTCTTTTTTGCTTTAGAAGCTCGCAGTTGCGGGTCTGGAAAAGTAATCCATATTTCTTCTACTTCCTTTGCGGCAAAATACTCAGGGATTCGTTCTATTTGAGTACGTAAGAAGGCAGTATTCTTTATGTTTTCAGCCAGACATTTTTTTGCTCCCACCCATATCCGGTTACCTTTGAGATCAACACCGATAAAATTTCGATCCGGATATTTTCTTGCAAGCGCTACGGTATATTCTCCTTTGCCGCAGGCCAGTTCGAGTGTAATCGGGTTGTTGTTGCCGAAAAAAGTATTCCATTTACCTGCTGCATCCTTCGGAAATTGCAAGACGTTGGGAAAAGTTTTGATTTCTTCAAACCGGATTAATTTTTTATGGCCCATAGATGAACAAAGATACAGAATGGGCAGATTCGCAGGCTCCGGTTTAATATTGAACCAGTTGCTGAACAGAGGCCTCTAATCTTGATTTGGCGAGAAAATTTTGTTCCAGACCGGAGTTGAAAGGTACAGGCGTGTCTAAGGATGCACAACGCAGTACGGGGGCATCAAGCAGAGTAAAACAATGCTCCTGTATCCAGGCGCTGATTTCTGCTCCCAAACCTCCGATTAGCGTGTCCTCATGTAAAATTAATACCCTCCCGGTACGGGCAACTGCTTCGCGGATGGATGCATAGTCGAGGGGTAATAAAGTTCGCAGATCCAGAATGCCAATAGATAAGTTGCTGTTGCGGATGGCATAATCAATAGCCCAATGCACCCCTGCCCCATAAGTAATAATAGAAATATCTTCCCCTTCCTCAACCCATCTGGCTTTTCCAATGGGGATTTCATAATCCTCCTCGGGTACGGGTCCGCTGATGCTGCGGTATAAAGCTTTAGGTTCAAAATACATGACCGGGTTCAGATCGTTCACCGCTGCCATCAGCAGCCCTTTCGCATCCATCGGATTGGAAGGGTAGACCACTTTTAACCCCGGGGTATGTACGAACCAGGCTTCGTTGCTCTGCGAATGAAAAGGTCCGCCACCCGTTCCCGCCCCGGTAGGCATTCGGATAACCACATCCGCATTCTGCCCCCAGCGATAGTGTATTTTGGCAAGATTGTTTATAATCTGATTAAATCCATTGGTTACAAAATCGGCGAATTGCATTTCCACTATGCTTTTGTAACCTTCAATACTTAAACCCAGAGCCGCACCGATGATACCGCTTTCGCAAAGCGGAGTATTGCGAACCCTTTCTTTCCCAAATTTATTCAGCAAACCTTCCGTTACCTTAAATACGCCTCCGTATTCAGCAATATCCTGACCCATCAAAATCAGATTGTCGTGGGTAAGCATACTTTGGTATATTCCTTCGGAAATAGCATTCACAAACCTTTTTTCTTGTAGGTTAAACCTGGAATTTTCAATTACCGCATCATTGTCGGCAATTGCAGTAGTAAAGCCGCCAAAGGCTATCCGGTTGGCATACACGTCATTTTCCTCTGCTTCCGTTGACACATTAATAGAGCCGGACCTGGAGGCCTCAGCAAGTTCTGTTTCTATATAGGTTTTATATTCAGTCCTGAAGGTTTCAATATCAAAAGTAGTTAAGAAGCCTTCCTTAAGCAGCCAGTGTTCAAAACTGCGCACCGGATCTTTGGGTTCCCAGATATCAAATAATTCCTGAGGAACATATTTTGTTCCGCTGGCTTCCTCATGACCCCTCATACGAAAGGTGATGCATTCAATGAGATAGGGTTTCCGGGATTGAATACAAGATTCTCTTATCCCCCTGACTGCTTCATACACTTCAAGAATATTGTTGCCGTCAATCTGTATGCCTTCCATACCATATCCTTTGGCTTTGTCAGCAATACTGCCACATCTGAACTGTTCATTCGTTGGGGTGCTTAAGCCATAGCCATTATTTTCAACCAAAAATATAACAGGCAGATCCCAAACGGCAGCAATATTCAGGGCCTCATGAAAATCGCCTTCACTGGTTGCTCCTTCTCCACAAAATGCCAGAACGCATTTGTTTTCCCTTTTTAGCTGACCAGCAAGCGCTATCCCATCGGCTACAGGCAGCTGTGCGGATAAATGCGAAATCATACCGCAGATGTGATGTTCTTTACTTCCGAAATGGAAACTTCTCTCTCTCCCTTTGCTGTATCCTTCGGCGGCGCCCTGCCATTGCATGAAGAGTTTGTGTAAGGGCAGATTACGGGTGGTAAATACACCCAGGTTGCGATGCAGGGGTAAAATCCATTCGTCGTTTTCCAAAGCCATTGTAGCGCCTACGGCAACGGCTTCCTGACCGATGCCGCTGAACCATTTGCTTATTTTACCCTGACGAAGCAGAAGCAGCATTTTTTCTTCAATCATACGGGGCAAAAGCAATGCTTTGTAAAATTGAGTCAATTGGGCAACAGTAAAATCCTTTTGAGCAAATTGCATATATGAACCAATTGGTTTTTTGAAATATGCCGGTTTATCAAAATGGTTTTTCTGCTGTTTGATGGTTTAACGTTTGGCTGTAAACGTTTTAATCGGGTGCATTATGATATTACCGGCAGATCATTTTTTATTAATCGTTTATCCCCGTTAAAAGCAGAGAGGAAACAACAGATATTAAAAAGCCAAACAGCAGCGCCCACCAGAAACCGTCCACAGTAATGCCGTTTACCAGTTTAGCCGCAAGAAGCACCATGAGAGCGTTAATCACAAATAGAAACAGCCCTAAGGAAAGAATGGTTAATGGGATGGTTAAGATTATTAACAGGGGTTTGACGATGAGGTTAACCAGCCCCAGCACTAAAGCAAATACCAGCGCCGTCCAAAAGGAATTGATATGAATGCCTTTAAGTATATAGGCGAGACCGTATACAACGGTTGCATTTACCAGCAGCCGAACGATTATATTCATAATGCTAATTTTAGCAAAATGTACATAAAATCTTTGAGATCGCTGTTTTTAGTTTCTGCCAGAAAGTGTATTTAGATATGCTATTAGCGGATTTATCGGATTTTTTGAATGATAGGTCTGCAGTTTATATTCTGCTTCTTTGTTTTCCATTTCCTGATTCGTTCGTTTATCCATTCTTTCAAGTCCATTGGCAGTCATAATGTAGGGTACATTGTAACGCCAGGAATAGCCGTTGTTCCATCTTTCTTCCCAATCAAAATTCCATTTTCTTCTGTTGCTCATGGTAATTTCGAACCATTCAAACCAAGATGCACTTTTATCTATAAAAATCCTCTTTCCTACAGGAACTTCAATGATTACCATAACCTGCTGGTTGCGGAATGGATTGTTTTTTGTTATCGGAAAGCCTTTAGGCAGTAAAATCAGGCTGTCGTTTTGGATTACCGGAAACCGGATATGACCGGCATTTTGTTCTGCAATAGCAGAGGTATTACCAGCCGCCAATTTCACCAGTTGAAGATGATAAGCACTGTCAGCGCTCTTAAGCAACTTTACCCGCACCGTATTAAGCAGCATACTGTCTTCGTTCATATTAAGGAAAGGAAGGTCATCACTAAACCAGTCCCTGTTGTAATAGGGTATTTTGTCCTGTGATACCTGTACAATCATATTTCCGGAAGATGGCTGGATAATATGAATTGGCTCTTCTACGCCGGCTCTGGTTTTAAAATTTCGACTAACCATTCCCGCAAGTACAAAACAACTGATCAGGCCTATCATCCAAAGACTTCCGAAAGCATAACCTATATAACGGTTCCTGGATTTTGCATTTATCATTCTTCTTACAAGCCATACCATAAGTGCCACAATTGGAATGCCCATAAATAAGATTAATACCATCCACACTAAAAGCGTCTGCCATATTCCATCCAGTAAAAAACTTTTTAACGGAAAAACACTCATGCCGGCAAACAGAATTACAATCAATGCAACAAAAAGAGCAAATACAATGATTCCGGCAATGAATAAAAAGAAGGCTTTAAAAAGAATACCAATTGCATTCCCAATGCCGTTTCCGGCTCTATGAGCAATTGGACCGGCTTCTGTTGCAAAGCGCTGGGTCTTTTGTTGAAGGGTATCTTTGATTTCTTTTCCTAAAACCTTTGATTTCTCTTTTAATTCAGCGCCAATTTTTTCGCCCTGACTTTTTATATTTTGCAATTCTTCCTGTACCGTATTCTTAATACTTTCCAGATCCACTTTTTCACCCCGCATCTCTAATTTTTCACTTGCGGTAACAGCACGGGGTAATACTATCCAAAGAATAACGTAAATGATGAAGAAGGTGCCGCCCAGTCCACCGAACGCTATCCATGGGCCTCCCCAATGCCACCAGAATCCTCTGAACATATTAGAAGCAACACTGAATACAAAAGGTA
>CAZFGP010000161.1:0-9531 GCA_964518685.1 uncultured Terrimonas sp. | reverse complement strand
CCAGAGTTCGAGTCTCTGCGGGGTCACCTCTTGGGACAAGTCAGAAACAGAATGACTTGTCCCTTTTTTTATGCCCTTTAATTTACTGTCTATCAATAAGATAAGATTAATTGCTTCATTGACACGCTGAGTTCGATATTGAAATCCGTCAAACGTCAATTTTTCGGGAAACATCGAACTTACCACTTTTCTTTTCTGTATTACCGTACCTCTTTCATATAATACATCTAACTGGGATATCGAGCTTATCGCTTTATCCCATAAAGGGCCAATATGACAGGTATCTGTGGCAGTAGCGGTAAGTTTCACTTCCAGTCGGTTGATAGTCTTTTCACTTTCTGATTTGATTATACGATAATCATCTGCATCTAAATCACCTGTCAGCAATAGCTCTCTTGCTTTGGATAGCTTCTTATTTGTTTCATCAAGTTGGATGCGCAGTTGTTTCATATCATTCCAGTGTAATCGTGTTTTAGCATCATAAACCGTAAGAATGACTTCCTTATATAGTTGCAGTTTAGGAAGCGGTCTAACATGCTTTCTTATTTCACCTACAATGTCGCTGTTTACTTTATCCGCATTGAACCGCACTCCACAAGAAGAGCTACAGTGATAATAATGATAATATTTGCCCATTTTTCCTTTGGAGGCACTTCCTGTTAATACCCTTCCACATTTGGGGCATATTAAAAAGCCCCGTAAAGGAATATTATCATCTACAGCTAATTTTGCCCGCTGTTTCTTTTTTCGTCCACTTAATACTTCTTGAACGTCATAAAACAACGCTTCAGAAATTAAAGGTTCATGTTGCCCTTGAACTATCTGAGTTTCCTCATCCTTATATTTTGGAATTACTATCTTTCCACAATACAGTGGATTTCTGATAGCTACCCAAAAGTTATTCTTACTGCCTCTACTTAAACCCTTTTCTCGTGCCAGTTTCCAAACTTGTTCTGTATTTAATTTGCCTAAAGCTAACTGCTCAAACGCCCACTTAAGGATGTCGGCCTCTTTTTCTTTTGGAGCTATATATTTCTTTCCATTTTCACTTACTTTGTTAACATACCCTAATGGGGCAGTTCCCATATAACGACCTTCCTTTTTTGCCCGCCGCATTCCATGAAATACATTCAATGCTCGTCTGTCATTTTCTACTTCCGGTGCAGCCAGATAAAAAGCAAGCATCATTTTATTTTCAGGAATAGATAAATCGAGTGGCTGTTCAACTGCTTGCGGTTCTACTCCTAATCTGCGTAAAGTGCTTATCATTTGATAAGCGTCTCCTGCATTTCGGCTAAATCTATCCCATTTAGTGAATAAGACAAGGTCTGACTGACCCCGATGTTTGCGCAAGTCAATTAATAATTTTGTCCATGCTGGCCGGCTAAATGTTTTTGCTGAATGGTCTTCATATATTACTTTCCTTACCTGTATCGCATTTATCTCACAATATTTGCGTAGTCTTTCTTCCTGATCTCTCTGTGAATAACCTTTGTCTGCTTGTTCATCCGTGCTGACCCGAATATAGATATCTGCAATCTTCATATCATTAAAATATTATTGAGTGAACTGGTATAATTGCTAGTGTAAATTTACGAAATTAATTCGGGGTTATTGAGATATTGGTCGACCACAATTTCGGCCATTTCGTACATAAATTCAAGTATAACCTTTGCTTGTTCGATGGTAGCTTCGACACCTTCTTCTCTTAATAGTTCTACTGCTTTTTCAGGAGAAATTCTTTTTACTTCTGCACCTTCCATCTCACACCTCCTTTTTAGATAGCAAAAGCCCGTTGTGGACGTCTACTAAAAGTTTTTAAAACTGGTTCTATTCTTAATCGCTTCTTTCGATAAAATAAATCTTGCTTCCTTTCTTGCGATTAAATGAGGGTTCATACCTTATGTATCCGTATTCGCTTAATTGCCTCACGCACTTGTGGTAGGTTATAGCAGATGATAATTTAGCGATGGTCATGATCTCATGGCTGAAAACTTGAATAGGATTGGTGAAGTCATTTTGTATGCGGTATTGCAACAAAGCCGCATATACGCCTATATGAGTAACGCTGATGCGTGCATCAGTTTCTATGGCTTCAAAAAAATCCGATATGTAATATAACCTGTCCATAACTCAAACCTTTTTGTCAACCTATTTTCATTCCGTTCTTCTTAGCGTGATTTTCTTGCTGTTCATTAACCTTGTGTGTTACTTTAATTGCCTCAAATGTTTTATTACCCAATGCAGTATTCAGTGTTATTTTCCTGGAATGCTCATCATAGATATTTACCGATTTGAATTGAGGGTTCGCTTCAATATAAAATCGCTGTTCATTACCATTCTTCATAAAACTGACAGCTAAACGATTACCGTTCTTCAATGCATTATCCAGCTTATCCGCTTCCGTTTGATTAAGCAACTCTTTTAAAGGAAGCTGTTGCAAAATCTTTTCAAGGTCAAACCCATAGCTCGAATGAAATTCCTTGATTCGGAAATTACCGTTACGATCTTTGTCATTAAAGTCAAGCTGCGCCCATGTTCCATTCCTTTCAATGGCACGACCCGATAAAAGATTGTACGCTTCGGTTGTATTAATCTCATAGCCATCCTTCGTATTGAAGGATTGTTGTCGCTGCTCATTCGGTTTGGATTCATTATACAGGTTGGTTTTATATCCTTCAAAATGGTAAGCGCCTGATTGGTCTTTTACGAATGACAACTGATGGTCCAATCTTTCTTTATCATTAATATAATAGGAAACCGGAAGAGAGAATTGTTGCTGTCCCTTTTTAATTTGCTCATCAATTTTTTCTGCAAGATTAGTAAAGCCAGCCCGCTGCACCTGTTGGTGCAGCGACTGGCTGTTTTGTTCTGCTTTCCTGTTATCCTGCCTTATTACAATTTGTTCCCTAACAGGTACGACCAATAGCTTGCGTAGTAACCGAATCAGAAGATTGGGATAAAGCTGCTTCTCAATTTTGCTGCGTTCCTGCCATAACATTCTAAGCGCAAACCGTTCGTCCAAACCTTGCGTACTTTTATATATTGCAGCAATACGGTCATAGTATTGCAGCTTTTCTTTAAGTAGTGCTTTGTTGGATGAAAGGCTGAAGGAAAACAATTTACTGAAGCGCTCTTCCCTCGAACGCCATTGATTCAGGTCTGTTTCCACTCTGTTTACAGGAAGTTGATTATTCATAGCAAAACCTTTTTTACTTAGTCATTAATGAGTCAAGTGATCTAACTTTTAGCTGATGCTTTGTCTCTTTTTTCTTTTCTTGGATGCCTTCGGTATTTCAGGGCCATCATCTTCAGCAGGTGTCTGTTTCTCCTTTTTATTGTCTTGTTTGACTGATTGATTTTCACCCTCAGATTGCCGCTCTTTCTTCGATTGCCGGTTATCCACTCTTTGCATACTGCTATCATAAATATTGATTGTCTTGAATTGAGGATTGGCTTCGATATATTGCTTCTGTTCTCCACCGTTAGTTTGAAAAGTGACTGATTGCAGATTTCCTTTTTTGAGGGAATCTATTAAGCTGGCTTTAAAATCATCATTACTTAATTCCTTAATAGGATGCTTTGACAACACTGCTTCCAGATCATACCCGTAATTCTGATGATAGTGTTTCAGCTCGAAATTGCCATTATTATCACTTTGCTTAAAGTCCATCTGTATCCAGGCATTATAAACCTGTCCTTCCTTGTTGGTGAGGTTTTTATTTACTGACCTGCCTTCCATCAGATTGTAGGCTTCTTTAAGGGTAACGTTGCCCGCTTTATTAATATAGAAGGTTTGTTCCATTGTGGCCGGACTGTTTTCTTTTTGCAAGCTAACCTGGTAGGAATTGAAGAAGTACATATCGCTTTGTTTCGATTGACTGAAGTTCAATGTTGCAGTTACGGAATCATTGCCATATTGCGTTTGGTGCTGCAACTTAAATTCCGGCTTGCCTTCTTCGATTTTCTGTTTCAGGTCGTTTTCTAATCCTTCACCAAATCCGGTGTACTTTACCTGGTCACGCAGGTATTCGAAATTTTTCTGGTTCATAACATTTGTTTTTTGATTTTTATTTAATTGTGCTGTTTCTAGTTGCAGGTAATACATAGATACCATTAAGGACACATCTACGACACCTTCTTTTTCCAGTATTAGCTCATGGTTTCTGGTAGCCTGTGTCATTGCCCTGTAGGCTGACCTTATTGCCAGGAAGTCGTAGCTGTCTACGTCAGTTGACATTTCATAACAAAACTCCTGTACCTCATATTGCGTAGAGAAAGTGAACAGATCCTCTTTATTAATTGGGCAGGATTCGTTGGCGAAGGCTACAAATTCTTCACCCGTCTCACGTTTTCTTAAGAGGTATTCCAATATATCCTGATAATCATCTTTCCTGATTTTCATATTCATATTTTTAGCGGAAATAAATGCTGGTTAAATCGACGGGAATAGAATGGTTGGCTTCATTGCCAAATACCCTCCCTTTAAGTCAATCAATCGGTGCTGCTTTTACGATTGTCCTATTCTTAAGATGTAGTTGCAGGTGCCTGCCACCATTCTTTTCCATGAGTTCGATAGCCAGGTACTTTTTATCGGGGATAGTGAATTTAGGAACGGCATACACGAAAACCTTTTCAGCATGTCCAACTATAACTGAAGTATCGCCTTGTCCATAAAGAGGTTTTATTTCAAGTTCCTGTGTGGCCGTTCGTTTTGCTTTTTTCTGGTCACGGATATAAAAGCGCAGTTGGTCAATATCATAATTGATATTGGTTTTATTTGCGATACTTACACGCAGATACATGGTATTATCATGTATAAACAATCCATTTAACTTCATACGAATCCCAAATCTTTTATCCTTTACACTGTTAACTTTCTCTTTCGATACCAGAGCCAATTTTGCATATTTCTGTACTTCTGCCTGGTTAACGGTTTGGGAAAGGATGGAAATTGAACTTTTCTTTTCTCCGGTATCTAATGAAATATTTAATACGGAAGGCTGTTCAGCATAATCAATGAGGAATGAATTAAGTTTTCCGTCAGCTGTTATTACAGTTAAATTGGTTTGCGCAAAATTTTGTTTTGCTGCCTTAACCTGCAATACATTTTGTACTCCTTCAGCTTTTTGTGCCAGTACATCTTTGCTTCCACGGTCCACACTGATAATAGCGTAAGGAAAGACGATATTGGTCGTTTTGGAATAAGTTATTGTCAAAGGATAAGGCGCAATGGCCTTAACCCGAATGTTGGTATTGATTAACTCTTGTGCCTGGACACTGATAATTGTGGTCAACAGAAAAAATCCCATTACCATTACTGCACTGATCTTTTTCATCTTCTGGAATTTTAAAGAATTAAATAATTAATTGGATTGGTTTTGCTTTTCATCATATAAAAGCACCTGATAACCTGCCTTCACAGTAACTTTTACTAGCTTAACTTTTTTACTGAACAAGGTTTTAGCAGCTTCTATACCGGCACCGGCTGCCTGTGCTCCCCAGGAGGGATCAAGTGACGTCAAACCGATGGTTTGCATGGAGCGGTCTGCTGATTGTTTAGCTACATCCCTTGTTATAGCACCAGGAATATAGATGCCGTCCAGTCCGTCCATATCATAAACTGATAACTCAACCGGAAATAATGAATTATTATAGGCTATGCTCTTGATTTTAATACTTAGCCTTTCGCCGTTTAATGAAGCAATTCCAAACAAGAAGTGGTCTTTAGGAATGCGAACACCATTGATAAATATATCGTTTATCAATCGCAGCTTAACGGTAGAGCCATCCACCACCGTCTGGGTTTCATGGATGACTGCCCGAATAGCATTTTGTTCTTGCTCAATGTTCTTCTCATTATCAAGTGAATAAAATCCGTTGAGTTGACTACCGCTAATCTGATTAGCGTCTAATAGAGAAACAGGAATATCATCAGCTTTTGCAGACACAGCAAATACTTGATCTTTTCTTGCCTGAGAAGTTTGTCTTAATTTTTCCTGTACTCGTTCCGGGTGCTGTACATCCAAAATCTTTTCCAGCATGCCGTTCAATTGCTGTAGTTCCGGATCTTCGTCATTAGACTGGTTCATCATATCCATCATTTGTTCGAGCCGGTCTATATTTTCAGAACCGACTGTGGCCGCTTTATTAGTGCTCGTATTTTTAGCATAATCATAGCTGGCCTCCGTAGTAGTATTTACCGGCTTATTCATCTCCTTGTCCAGTTCTGCGAGTTTGCGGTAAATCTTTTCTTCATTAGGATCGTTGTAACCACCGCTGCCATAAAGTGAAGTATTTAAGCCTCTCTTTTCTGGCAGTTCCTGAACGCCACTTTGTCCTGATAGATAATCATTGGGTTCCGATAATGTAAGGTTCTTGTAGTTCGGGTCATTTTTTATCAGTTCACGAAACCTGGCCGAATCAAGTTGAGCCTGGTCATAATAGCTCATTTTATTCATCGGCTTATTGTCCTTCAGAATGGCATCTGGTAACTTGATGTTGAAGCCTTCCTGCTTTTGAGCTTGTGCTTCAGCTTTTTGTACCTTACCACCACCGAGTGCCCAGAAGATCATGGTCATGAAGGGCAGTGCAAGCAGCGGCAATACCAATAAGAATCTGCGCTGCCTGATCGTTTTCGGAGTTTTTGCTTGCTTTTTCATTTCTATTTTTGTTTTAATTTTTGATAATAGTTTTCAATGAACCGCACACTGTCCATTAGGCCAGGACGATGGCTGGTTATACTGTCATACACCGTTTTTCCGGAAGGGCTTCGTGCCAAACTGTCCATGTACACCCTAAACTTTTTAATGCGGTTGTATTCAGCTTCCGATACTTCCGCAGCCTCTATAGGTCTTTCTCCTGTTTCAGTTGAGTATTTAGGTTTTTTAATAGGCGTAATGGTCAATGAATTGATTTCTTTTTTTGTAAAGGCACTTACTGCGAGATAAACACTGTATGCACTCGTGGATAGCACAAAGAGAATAAGCAGCACGAGCCAAGTACGGCGAGAGAATTTTTTCGTACGCTTCATCATCCAGTTTGCCCAGCCGCCTTGCAGGTGTTTGTAGCCTGCCTGCATCCCTTTGGATAGGACATTCGGCTTAGGTTCCGCAATACTCTCTTTTCTTTTTAAAAATGGTTTCATGGTCTTAATCTTATGGACGTCTGCTTATTGTTTTTAAATCGCTGTTTTCAATGATATTCCACCGCTCAATAAGAAATCCATGCGGATTATTGTCGCTGCGTGAAATATTGCGTAATGAGCCTTCTGTAATTAGTCTGCGTGTGGTAATACTGGTGGGACGAACAATGCTTTGCGTAGCGTAACAACGAAACCGGTAAGGATATTCATTGATATCAACGGCTATACTATCCACTGAAATCGTCTGGTTTACATTGCCTGAAATAAGCCCGGCATAATATCCGTTCTCTTTTAAGTCGTCATATATGCGTTTAGCACTTCCATCCGCCAGGTACAAGGCTTCGGTGATAGTTGCTTGTATAGCTTTGTCGTCTGGGTCAAGGGTAAAAAACAACCTGTGGAAAACTTTCACATGATCTCTCGCCTCAACAGGTATATTATCCCTTCGTTCTGATGCATATGCTTCCAACGCTTTACCGTTAGCGAGAATATAGATTTTGCTTTGCATCTGTGCTACCAGGCTGTAACTCTTATAAAGCGTAAAACAGCAGACAACTACACAACCTGTAATAACCAGCATGGTAAAGCCCCTTACATGCCGAAAGGCGGTATCAATATTTTTCATCTTTTTGAACATAATTCCTCCTTTATATAGTTATGAATTGCCTTTTAATTTGTCGCTCATATAGCCGGAACTACCACTGCTATTGTCGTCGAAATAGGGATTAGATGTACCGTTGCTGGCCATGCTTTGTGATATGC
The DNA here is from genome assembly GCA_964518685.1 of uncultured Terrimonas sp. GTDB lineage: Bacteria > Bacteroidota > Bacteroidia > Chitinophagales > Chitinophagaceae > Agriterribacter. The sequence goes on along the minus strand of CAZFGP010000161.1, from coordinate 1,625 downwards.
GGCTCGCAGCATTGCCGATTGCATCCACCGCCATCCCTGCACCGGCGGATGCTGTGTTTACCAAACTTCTGGAAGAACTGCTAAATAAACTCGTCACCTTGTGTCCCAGTGCACCACCACCACCAGCATGAACGATATAATTGGCGACAGATGGAACCGTAAAATAGCCGACAATGCCGATGATCATAAAAACGAGGTAGGCTATATCTGTCCTGCTGAAAAAGGTGTCTCCATAATCCTGCACTTGAGCTATATCCAGAGCCAGCATCTTCTCCTGTATCTTTCCGATGATGCTTCCGAAAATGTTCGCGACGGGAAGCCATAAAAAGATATTGATGTACCGGGCAAGCCACACAGTAAGTGTATGTTGAAATCCATCAAATACCGCAATGCCGAAAACCAAGGGCCCTAATATGGCAAGTACAATTAGCTGAAACGTTCTTAATGTGTCAATACATAAGGCTGCCGCTTCAAACAACACTCTGAGCACTTCGCTCATCCATTCTTTTACTGAATTGCGAAAATTGTAGGAGGCTTTCGACATAGCAAATTTGATGTCGTTGCCAATGCTCTCGAAAAACCCTTCACCGGATGGGTCTGCATTATTATGTGTGTACTTATACCAACGGTCTCTATCACCGCTACCGCTTTCTCCCACATACATTTGCCATACGTTCGATTGCTTAATCGCTTCTTCCTTTCTTTGGAGCAAAACAGCAATTGCTTTATCGGAACCTTCTACCATTGCGGCGGTAGCCGTTACGGTTGGCTTCATAACCCCATTGATTAATCCAAGTATGGAAGGGAAGATTAGTACACAAAAGCCAATAACGAACGGACGAAAGAGCGGATAAAAATCGATTGGCTCTGCGTTTGCCAAATGCCGCCATACTCGTGCTGCGATATACCACATGGCAGCAAAGCCTGCGAGTCCCTGGCCGACACCGATTAGCTGACTGCAAAGTGGCATCATCTCATCGTATAACTGTTCCAGCACACCATGCATCCCTTTCATGTCGTCGGCCATTCCCTGCGCACGGCTTAAAAAAGGCAATATCAATCCCACTGCCGCCATCCAGACGGCCTTTCTACACGTTGCCATATTGTTTTATTTAATTGTTTATTCCATAGATTTTTTGAATGGCCTGTACATCGTTCCTTTCCTTAGCCCTTTGCACCGCCAGTATGGTTGTGTTGTTATTAAAATGCCGCAGGAAGGTGAGTTTGTCCTGCATATCGGCATAAATCCGGTCAATAGCCTGCAAACGTTCGTCATCACTCATACGGGTCTTTCCGGCTGTAATGATGGTGGTAAGTTCATCCAGATTGCGCAGGCTTTCTTTAAGCAGATTATTATAGACATGACCTAAATAATCCAGCTCTTGCGCATTGAAATTGTTGTCCCGCTTAAATCGGTCATAAGCATTCCTGTATTCTTTGACCAGCACAATCTGGTAGTTAATTATATCTGCTACTCGTCTATAGCTGCGCACAGTCGGACTTACTTGCATCAGTCCGTCAAGAAATGCTTTATGCAGGCTGAAATTACCTTCTGATATATCCTTGATGGTATTATAGCCGCCTTCCAATATCTGGTAGCCTTTTTTCATATCGCTAAGTATCTG
>CAZFGP010000160.1:3492-9783 GCA_964518685.1 uncultured Terrimonas sp. | reverse complement strand
ACTATCTTTCCTATCTCAGGGATCAATTTTTTCTGTCCTTCGGCAACACCTCCTCCTAATATGATTAGCTCCGGGTCATAAGCGTGAATATAGGATATAATTCCCGCCGCCCAAACCCGAACACATTGTTCTTTAATTTCCTTTGCTACCGGATCTCCCATAGCGGCAGCCTTAAATAGATGAAAAAAATCCAACGTTTTCTCTTGCTTCAAAACACTCAAATCAAAGTCTTTATGTTCTTGCAATAACAAAGGAAGGCTCCAACCTGCTGCTTCTGCCTCCACACAACCGGAGTTGGTACAGGTGCATTGCCTGCCATTATAATTTACGGTAAAATGCCCCCCAAGACAACCGGCCTGAAAATGCTTTCCTCTTAGAAGTTTACCATCTATGATAACGGAAGTTCCTATTCCGGTACCCAGCGTTACCATTACCAGATCATCTGACCCTCTTCCAGCGCCCAGCTTCCATTCGCCAACTGTGGCCATGCGTGCATCGTTATCTATGAAAAACGGACAGCCCCATTTATGCAAATAATATTTGTTTAAATCTGTATTTGGAGCATCTGCATATTTTTTGTTGGTGGATAGCACCTTCCCGGAGATATAGTTTACCAGTCCCGGAAAGGCTAGTGCAATACCACTAAGCGGAGATGGCCGATGAACATCCAGCATTTGTTCTATTTCCCTGTCCAGGATTGACAGATGAGATACTAACCCTCTGTCTGATGCTGCTGAAATTATTTTTGAATCCCTAAGGATACCTTCATCTATCAGTCCCATCTTTATCCGGGTACCGCCTAAGTCTATACCTATAAAACTCATACTTTAAAGAAACATTTGATTAGAGGATGTTTAAATTGTTAATAAACACAAGAATGAACTATAGTAAAACTGCCCGGTGGTTTATATGTTTCACTTTTTTGGAGAAGCCTTCCTTCAGGATAACATCATAATTATAGCCGGCGTCTGACGGCCAAGAGGCGCCAAATTTTAAAACCCGCTTCCCGGTATTAACTACGCGATGCGCTGTAAACCCCGGAATGAAGTGGAGGCTTCCCGGCAACATGTATTCGCCTCTTGTATTCCTGTCTTTATCCATTAAAAGCAATATTCCTTCTCCTTCAATTCCCCAATAAAATTCTCCTCTGTTTTCAATTTCATGAAAATGCCCTTTGGTCATAAAATATTCATCTCCTACGAGGCCCGGGAAAACGGTGGTGAGCCCAAAAAATAGACCTCCTTCCGTACCTGGTTCAACAGGGAAAAAAGAATCCACCTCATAAATAACCTGATTTTTATCCATTTTCTGAAAGGCACCCTGGTCTTCAAATATACCGTTTAAGTCCTTAAGCTTTTTGACGGCATGATTTACCTGCTGTCCGAGTAATTGTCCGTTGATAAAAACTGATTCTGAAAAAGTTAATCCGGGATTCATGTTATAATTTCAATTTGTTTATTCAACATTTTCTTTAATATTTTGAGACCTATTCATATAGGCTATAACGGCTCTGATTTCTCCGTGTGAAAAAGATTCACCTAATTTCTCTTTTACAGGGGAAATGGCGTTCTGCACATTAACTTCTTCGATAGCCTTTTGTATGATGGCGATCTTCTCTTTAGGTACAAGCTCGGTTATTTCAACTTCCCCCGTAGGGATAAATCCAGCAAGGTGTGATTCTATTGTACTTATTGCCAATTCCCGGGTCCGGGCAATTTCCCTGATATTTTTTCCTTCTCTGAACAAAGCGAGACTCATTCGCTGGCTGTCGCCTTTTGCAGTTTTTTTTATTATATATTCCGTCTCTTTGTTTTCAACATCCTTACTATCTGCTGAATTGTTTTGTATACCAAAAGATTCAAGGAGAGCAGAAGGAGGAGTTCCACTTATCAACCCTTCTGTAAGCAGTGCAATATTGTCTATTTGCTTCTTTTTTCTGGTAAGGACTATTTCCAGGTTACCTAGTTCGGCGAGGTATTTTTTAACTTTCTTTTTGTTCCTCATTTCGTTAGCATGACTTCTTAAAGAGCCCAGCATTTCCTCAAATATTTTAGAAAAATAAATGGAAGCAGCTTCTATGCGTTTATGCAAGCTGATAAGTCCCTCCTGTGAGGTATCTGTAATGAGTACATGAAGTTGCTTCTGAAATTTATTACTTACGTCCAATTGAGATGAAACCTTTGTCAATAACTGCTCTGCCCACTTTATAGAGGCATTTTTCTCCGGAATCTGAATTAATGCATATATTTCATAATGATTTTGCAAATAGATCAGCACCTTTTCAAAACGAAAGGTTTCCAGTAATAATTCGTTCAGAAAGAGATTTTGTTCCTGCTGTAAGGTTTGTTCAATATCGTCACTGCTCAATTCCATTTCAGCAAACTGCAGCACCCGTGAATCTGTATGAATGGCTTCCGGAAAAATACGGGAATACAAAATTAATCCCTCCAGAGAAGTAAGCCGGCTAAGAGCTACATACACCTGACCGGGTGCAAAGGAAGCGCCGGCATCAATGATGGCTTTGGAAAAAGTAAGGCCCTGACTTTTGTGTATGGTAATAGCCCATGCCAAACGGATGGGGTATTGAATAAATGTGCCTAATTCTTTTTCTTCAATAGTGTTTTTTTCTTTGTTGTATTGATATCTGATATTTCTCCAGGTTTCTTTTTCAAGCAAAAATTCTTCTTTTGTATCAGGGAATTGAATAAATATTTTTCCATTATTGATACGGCTTACTACACCAATTTTACCGTTGTAATATCTTCTCACTTCACCCTTATCATTCTTGGTAAACATGATTTGAGCGCCTGGTTTAAGTTTCAGGAATTTATCTGCAGGCAACGCTTTCTCATTAAACTCTCCTGTTAATTCTCCTTCAAAGGTGGAATGCTTTCCGGGCAGTTTCTCAAGTTCCTGCCGGTTCACCATATCCGCACGCGCATTGTGGGTGGTAAGCATAATAAAATTTTCTTCTTTGGAAGGTTCGAAACCTGGCCGGTAATAGGTATGAAGTCGGTTAAGATCAGCCTCTTCGATCTTATTGTTTCGAATATTATTCAGGATCTGAATAAAACCGGTTTCATTTTGCCGGTATATTTTTTTTAGTTCAAGATAAACTGGTGGATTTTCTCTTAGGACGAGAGCTTCAAAAAAGAAAGGACTTTTATAAACCGTCTGCAGGATTCCCCATTCCTCATCATTTACAACAGGCGGTAACTGGAATAAATCACCAATAAAAAGTACCTGAACGCCTCCAAATGGAGTAGTAATTTGACGTCGAACATGTTTCAGAATTGTATCAATGGCATCCAGGGTATCTGCCCGCATCATGCTTACTTCGTCTATCACTAATAAATCCAGTTCCTGCATAAGCTCCCGTTTGCTTTTGGTTAATCTGAGGTTCTTAAAAAGAGCATGTTCATTTATGGCTGTTGATTCTGTTCCTAAAGATTGCCTGGTAGGAACATAAGGTGCAAAAGGAAGCTGAAAGAAAGAGTGAATGGTAGTTCCTCCGGCATTGATAGCCGCTACACCGGTTGGCGCCACTACTGCCATTTTTTTGATACATTTTTCCCGGATATAATGTAAAAAAGTAGTTTTTCCTGTACCTGCTTTTCCGGTAAGAAATAAAGAACGGTTGGTTTGGTTTACAAACTGAAGGGCTCGTTGGAAATTAATATTGGAGGTATCGTAGGAACTCATGTTTATCAAAGATAAAAGCAATTGTCAATATCGGTTTGATTTTGTAGTAGGTATCCTACATTTTAATAATACGATTTACTATTTTAGTTTAAATCGAAAAATTGCAACTTCGCCAAGAAGTTTTTTGTGCACTAACCACTAAGCGAATAGTGGTATCGCTGATACCCAAAATTATCCGTCCGTCCCTCTGAAGCAGTTTAGAAAGTATTATCCCTATCCCTAAACCCAACCTGAGAAACAACCTTACCCGGTATACCAGAGGACAGATGTTTGGCAATTTAATTCTAATCCAATTATTTGACTTTAACCCATCCCCGCTGATCCTTATCTGTCTTCTGGTTTTTTTATTCAGTTGCTCTCGTTTGTATTATTATCTTGTTGCGTTGCTAAACTTATTTCTTGTAATCTTCTCCTCAAACGTATACTATTCAGGATATCCTGGCGTTTTTTCACAACAGTCATCTTATAAACGTAAAAAAATGAAACGGGCTGTATTCCTTATTGTGATTTTAATAGAATTATCCTCTTGTGTTTCCACGGAGTTGGTTAAAATGAGTGTGCTGGAGCCGGCGCCGGTAACTATTTCCGGAACCATAAAGCGGATAGGAGTGTTGAACCGGAGCGAAATAGCGCCACAAAACAAAGTGGCTGATGTGGTAGACAAAGTTTTTTCGCTGGAAGGTAAGGATTTAGACAGGGAAGGCGCCCTCGCAGGTATTCAAGGCTTGACGGACGAACTGCTTAAAAACGACAGGTTTACTGTGATTAAGACGATAAAAGATACAAGTGTTTCAAGTTTGATTCCAGGTATATTTCCGTTGCCTCTTTCCTGGGATAGGATAGAAAAAATATGCAGAACTAATAACATAGATATACTTTTTGCACTTGAATTGTTTGACACCGATTCCAAAATAATTTATTCAGCCAATCCGGTATCACTAAGCACACCCTTAGGTCAGGTGCCAGGCATAGAGCATGTTGCCACTATGCATACCACATTAAAAACCTTGTGGCGTATATATGATCCTGTGGAACAAATCATATTGGATGAGTTTCCCATCATAGAAAATCTGGTATTTACCGGCAGAGGCGTCAACCCCGTGAAGGCAGCAGGCGCTTTATTAGACCGTAAAGAAGCCCTGAAGCAGATGAGCAACAAATCAGGCAGAAATTATGCGTTCAGAATTCTACCGTTTTGGTTGAGGGTATCAAGAGATTATTATGTACGAGGCTCCAATTATTTCAGAATGGCCCGCCGCAAAGCCCAAACCGGCAATTGGGATGGCGCCGCATTACTTTGGGAAAAAGAAACTACCAACCCGAAGGAAAAACTCGCAGGGAGAGCCTGCTATAATATGGCTATTATAAATGAAATTAATGGCAACCTGGAAAATGCAAAACAATGGGCAAGAAAAGCTTATGAGAACTATAATAATAAACTGGCGCTCCGTTATGTAAATATCCTGGAAAACAGAGCTGTAAAAAGATCCCTGATCGAACAACAAGAGTCCATTACCCGGCATTAAATCCTTGCTATCTCCACGCTGTATTGTTATTAACATATTAATCCCGTTGTTTTGTAGAAATGCAATAAGGCTTACCTTTGAATTTATTGGTAATCCTATTATGACAGATATTATTTTAGAACTAAAGAACGCAAATATTTATCAGGGAAGCTCCCTTATTCTGGAAGGGGTGAACATTACCGTTAACAAAGGAGAATTTGTTTATCTGGTGGGGAAAACGGGTTCAGGTAAGTCCAGTTTGTTAAAAACCCTGTATGGAGATTTGAAATTGAAAGAAGGAGAGGGCACAGTGGTGGGACATAATCTGAAGGAGATGAACTGGAAAAAGATCCCTTTTTTGCGCAGAAATCTGGGTATTGTTTTTCAGGATTTCCAGTTGCTTACAGACAGAACGGTGCATGATAATCTTGAATTTGTATTACGGGCTACAGGCTGGAAGGATGAAAAACTAATAGGAGATAAAATAAATGATGTATTGGATAAAGTAGGCCTGAAAACTAAAGGGTTTAAATTCCCCTTTGAGCTTTCCGGCGGGGAACAGCAAAGAGTGGATGTTGCCAGAGCCATGCTGAATTCTCCCAGACTGCTGCTCGCGGATGAGCCGACAGGAAATCTTGATCCTGAAACTTCTGATGAAATAATGCATTTACTGTTTCAAATTTCCAAAGAGTATGGTACGGCTATTGTAATGGCTACACACGACTATCTGGTTATCCGAAAGTTTCCTGCAAGAACCATTCGTACCGAAAAAGGCAAGGTGATAGATAATGCTGCTATTTCGTTATAAACAACCGTCATTCTTAATGCATCGTAAGTCATTCTGAACTTGTTTCAGAATCACACAGGACAAGCCGATCCCGAAACAAGTTCGGGATGACGGAAGGGAGAGGCGAAGGCAGAGGTCGAAACAAGTTCGGGGTACAGCTCTGGTATGGTTATTCTGAATCCAACGACCGTCATTCTTAATGCATCCTACGTCATTCTGAACTTGTTTCAGAATCCCACAGAACAAGCCGATCCCGAAACAAGTTCGGGATGACGGAAGGGAGAGGCGAAGGCAGAG
>CAZFGP010000160.1:0-3392 GCA_964518685.1 uncultured Terrimonas sp. | reverse complement strand
TTTCAGAATCCCACAGAACAAGCCGATCCCGAAACAAGTTCGGGATGACGGAAGGAAGAGGCGAAGGCAGAGGTCGAAACAAGTTCGGGATGACGGAACGCTTATTTTCTATTAGTTCGCAACCATTCTACCGTTTCACTTATTCCCTCTTCAAGTGAACGAATCTTATAATCCAGTTCCTTCTCTGCCTTACTGCTATCCAATGCCCAATGGTATTTGTACTTTGCTACCCAGTCGGGAGTAATCATGGGTGGATTCCCTGTAATCTTTGCATTCCATAGCATAATATAGCTAAGTGCATTAAGCACAAAAAAAGGTATATGACGCAGACGGGTGTCAATACCACTGCATTTTTTTATAACTGCCATCAATTCATTAAAAGTGGCGTTTATTCCTCCAAGGATGTACCGTTCTCCGCTTCTTCCTTTTTCCATGGCGCTAATATGCGCTTTTACTACATCGTCAATAAAAGGGTAGGAGCCTATATCATTTCCGCTGCCAGGGATCACTTTCCATTTCCCTTTTAAATACAATTCTACAACCTTGGTAATAGGATTGCTGCCTGTATCAAAACCAGGCCCATATATTCGGGATGGGTTAAGAATACAGACTTTCATACCCTGTTTTGCATAATTTATTGCAACAGATTCGGCTTCACTTTTAGTGGATTCATATAAATTAAAGAATCCGGTTATTCTTGAGTCCCTTTCTGTCATAGGTTTATTCGGGGAAGGACCAATTACCCCTGCGGTGGAAGTGTACACCACTTTGTTTACTCCTGCTGCTTTGGATGCAGAAAGTACATTCTCTGTTCCCTTAACATTTAGTCGGTGGTAAATTTCCGGATCTTTAGCCCAGGTCCGGGCATAAGCGGCAAGATGATATACCTGATTTACATTTTCCATAGCCTTTTTAACTGATTCAGCATCTGTAATATCGCCTTTGAAAATTTTAATATTTTCTTTTTTAAATTCAGGAAGGGTAGGAGTGGTTCTGCACAAGAGATGAATTATTTGATCCGTTTTTGCTAATTGAACCACTAATTTAGAACCTATATATCCGGTGCCTCCTGTAACTAATATGGCCATGATCAAAATTTGGAGCAAAGGTAACGGCAGCCTTTTTCTTTTTTAGCAAAAATTAAATTCTTTTGGATAAGTGCTAAATCAAAATCCAATCCGCTTCATAATCAAAACGATACAAACTCTTTCTGAGGGTTTCCATAGTAATTTCTGCAGAAAAGTATTTAAGTAGAAATGCCACAATAAAAGCTAACATACAATTTCAGATACCAGATATCGCTTATATGAATAATTGCGACGATGAAAGACGTACCCCTGACATATGATATCATTTCTATCCTAGCAATCAGTTCCTTTTTTATTCCGATTGTTCTGGTGTTTGTTAAAAAGATATTCAGCCCCCAAACTATAATCTGGTTTGCCACATATTGGTTATTGCAGGGAATAATCAATCTATTGTACATAGACGGGTTTCCAATCAGTGGCGAATTTCTGGAAACGATTCAAAGGGTATTTAATCTTATAGATGCACCGGTTATGATGTTTATTCTTTTTTTAACGGTACCGATTAATGTTATAAAAAGAAGCCTTGGAAAAATGCTCCCTGCATTTTTAACGACCTCCATTTTTTTATCCATCTATACCCATTTCAATCCATTTATAGAATCAGTTATCGTTGGGGTAGGTTTGTTCATTATCCTTATTTATATGATATGGATAATTATACATAATTTAGGAAAAGCTCAAATGGATCAAACTACCTATCTGTTTCAGTTTGTATGCTATGCCTTACTATTTGAATACGGCGTTTCGGTCATTACTTTTATTTTCAGTTATCTTATCCGGAATGCGAATAGTCTGTCAGACAGTTTGCTGATTTATCACCTGTCCATTATCATCTCTATTGCGCTGGTTATTTATGGTTTTTTGACCTGTCAGCGGTTAAATAAAAGTTCTATCAAGCCATCTTCAGGAAAGGAATGGGAATCAGAAATCAGGTATTTATAGCGCGTGTTTTCCGTATTTTATTGTAGCATAGATGAATCGCTTTCTCCGGGGCCTTCCCGTTCCACAGGTTGTTGCTTTTTTCGTCTTATATGTTCGGAATCGAACTCTGTTCGGAAAGAAATACTGCCACCTGCTCTGTTTCTTTTACCGGTTGTAGATAAAACATCAAAATTACTTCTGTAGAAAAAACTGATTCTAAACTTTCCATCCGGTGTAATCTTATATTCAGCAGTGATATCAGGTAAAAAAAGGAAATTAGTATTTCCGGTATTTATTACCGGTTGTGAGCCACTGCTTACAAAATTGAAATCACTTCCAAAGGATATTACCAACTTGTCATTGAGCAACGATTTGATAAATTGCAAACTGATGTTGTCGCGCGTTAAATTTACAGTATTATCGGAAGCTGTACCCGTGCCGCTGGGATCAATAGAGGCTCTTGTATAGTTGAAGTTAACACCCAGTGTAGGATCTTTAAAGATATTATACAACAAGGTCTTAAGCGAACTGGAGAGATAGCCCGATATGTATTCAGAGATCGTATTAAATGCAAAGGTCGTAGCATCCGTTTGTTGCACATTGTATTGCCCGATTGGCGCAAAACTGCGAAATACAATTAGGTAAGCTACCTGCTTGTTCTTTTCATTGTCATCACTGTTGATACGCTGTAAATCACCAAGTAATCGCTGGCTGTTTTTTACATCGCTATTGGCAGCGAGCGCAATATCAAAGTGGATATCAGGTTTATTTAATGAACCACTAAGGGTACAGAGTACATCTACATCTGTTCTTTCACTTTTGAGTCGGGTTACCTCAGGATCCGTGATTTGTGCCCGGTCGGCATATAGCGAACTCAATTTTACATCGTTTGCCAGATATCTCGCCCTGATATTAATCTCCGCTTTATAGGGGTCGCCATCCCACCGTATATAACTTCCTTCGTTGGGTAATAGTTCAAAGGGTTTTTTAAATATTTCCTGAAAACTAAAGCGATAGAATCCTCTGTCAATCGTGTATTTTCCATTAATAGTAAAAGGTGAATTAGTTCCAGTATGCATTTTTAAGGTGCCTGCACCTGTAGCTTCAATTATATCTCCTGTTACTTCATCAAGAATCATAAACATACGAACATAACTATTGGCAGTAAGGTTAAGATCTATGTTGAGTTGTGACGAGTTATAACCTAAATCTGTAATATTCATTTCCCGTCCATATTGCTTCCAGATAATGTAATCTGCATTACCGCTCTCTTTTGAAGAGGCGGAGGTAATGAATACCGTAGAACTATCAACCGGTTCTCCGCTAATAGTCATCCGCATGTTATCATCCGATCCGTTGAATCTGAAATTTGCTTTTCCAATA
>CAZFGP010000159.1:0-9970 GCA_964518685.1 uncultured Terrimonas sp. | reverse complement strand
TCGGATCAAATCTTATCCTCAATAACGTACCATCCTCATAAAATTTTTACGAATTCCTACAAAAAATTCGTGCATTCGTGGCATTTTAACTCACATCCCATGACGTGCCCCAGTTATTCAGCACCTTCCAAATAATGAGGATCAGCAAAAATAATCTGCTTGTCAACTTCCGATTGCTTCCCGGACAACCCCTGCTCCTCATAGCCTCATTTCAGGAAGGCATTGATACACAGTGCTTAACTCATTCAGCTTCTTCAATTACAACACAATGAAATTAATAAGCCCTTATTCAGTAGTGGCAAAGAAGGTTGTTTGTATCCTTTATTAACTGTGCGGTGTACCTGGGTTTAATTCTTGATAATAAGCTAAACGGAAGTGTCTTGCTAAAAAGTAAAGAAGATAAAATCGTTTGAAAACCTGCGCTGTACTCTTATGGAAATCCCGGGATAAAGGGTAGGTTCGGAGAAAATAAAAACCATCCTTTCAAAGGATGGTTTTTAAAATTAATTGTTGTCTGGATATTTATTTCTTGGTTTCAAGTAATTTGAAGAACTGATCCAGTTGAGGGAGTACAACTATTCTTGTTCTACGGTTTTGAGCACGACCCTGAGCAGTATTATTATCTGCTACCGGTACAAATTCACTACGTCCGGCGGCAGTAAGCTGAGCGGCAGCAAGTCCATATTGTTTTTGAAGCACTCTTACTACGGCAGTTGCACGTTTTACGCTCAGATCCCAGTTGTCAAGCAATACACCTTTACTATAAGGTACATTATCTGTGTGACCTTCAACCATATATTCAAGATCAGGCTGTGCTTTCAGCACCTGAGCCACCTTGCCCAAAACCTCTTTGGCCTTGTCGGTAATCACATAGCTTCCGCTTCTGAATAATAATTTATCGGAAATATCTATAAATACTACCCCTTTATCCACTTTAATATTAATATCCTGGTCATCTAAATTGCCTATAGCCCCTTTCAGATTCATGACTAAAGCCATATTCAAAGAATCTTTACGAGCCAGAGCAGACTGAAGATCCTGAATATAAGCGTCCTTAGCGCCAATATTTTCAAGTGATTTCTTTATACTTTCTGCCTGAGCCGAAGAGATTACAGAAAGATCTTCCAACTGCTTAAGCGTGGTGGTGTTATTGTCCTTCACAAATTCCAATTGTTTTTTCAGCGCTTCGATTTCACTTTGATAGGCAGCAATTTTGCGTGCATTCTCTGCCTTGTCATCCTCGCAAATTTTAAAATCGCCTTGTAATTTTGAATGAGCCTGATTGAGAGAATCTAATTTGGCCTGCGCTGCTTTAAATTTTTTACTGCTTACACAGGAAAACAGAAACGCCGGAGCAAAAGCCAGGAGTAAAAAATACTTCAATTTCATTTTGAATTGTTTTTTGAGATGTTAAGAGTAAAGATAAGTCATCAAAGTGATTAAACACATTTCGAAACCCCGAAATTCGCACAAATCTATCATTTTTAATAAAAATGAGAAATGATACTGCAATAATCTTTTTCTTTTCGTGCATTATCCCATAAAAAGAGGAAAATTTATCCTCTTTTCGTTCGGGATTCGCGATTTATTGATGAATGGCTTGCTCCATTTGCCGGTGAGGCGCTCCGGTTGTTCTCTGATCTTATCTCTCTACGTGGAATCGCAGATCTTGCCGGTTCAGCATTTCTACGCATAACCGGTGTGTTCTGACCTGTCTCCATCATTCTTCTTTGTGGTGAAACCGTTACCCTTTGCTGTGGCTGAATAGAACCTGTTTCCTGATTTCGTCTGATAGCACTTGAGGACGAAGCGTTGGTGTTTTCTCTGCGATCAGCCATCAGTCTGTTATTGACGCTTCGACTTCTATAGGTACCTGTAGCATTAAGGTTTCCTGAACGGCTAAGATTACTCTCCGGTTCAACTAAAGCTCCCTGAAAATTGCGTGATGGTCTTGCCGGGTTCGAATTACTTCTTCTTTCTGATGGGTTCCTGTTTGCCGGAACGCTTCTTTCAGTATTACGGGGCGACGTATTTCCTTCTCCAGTACTTCTTCTATCTAATGGCCTTGAATTGTTGGTTCCAACCCGACCCTCATTTCTTTCAGCAACCCGGGGATTATTGTTCCCTCTTGGGGAAACCCGCCTTTCAGTTGGGCGTGCATTGTTGTTTGTGGTTCTCCCGGCATTCCTTTCAGATGACCTTGGAGTATTAAAATTTCTAACCGGCGCAGAAGGTGCATTTCGGTTGTAAGATGCTATCCTGCGATTGTCTCTTGTAACAACATCCCTGCGATTATTATATATATTATTATTATGGTAGATATTGATGTTGTTAACGATTACTGTCCTTCCTGAGTTATAGTAACGCGGGGCATATGCGCCATAATATCCGTGTGAGTATCTGGTAGAATACGGAGTATGGAAATAGGCTGGACGGTAAACTGCAGGTCCCCACCAGCCTCCCCAGGCCCAGGGGTTATAATTTCCCACGCCAAAATGAAACCAGCCCAGGTTATAATTAAACCCAAAACTCCAGCCCGTCCAGGGATTGTAATGCATATTGAATCCCCAGGTATAGGGGCGTGCATAAAAATAGCGGCCAACCCAGGGACGATAATAATAGCCGGTGCCATATACCACCGTGGGGCCATACACAAAGGTATTTAAATAGCCAGGGGTATATCCCATGTATATATAATCCGGGGTTACATCATAAATATATACATATTTCATTGCGTATACAGGATAGCGTGGGGGAATGAGCGATACAGCATAAGGACGGACCGCGCTTACTGTCCATGGACCGTTTGGATAATAGGATTGAAACCATACCCCATTATCCACTGCATAATAAAGACCTCTCCAGCGAATTACATAATTGGGAGTATTGATGGCATAATCCATGTCTGTTCCTTCAATTGCATTAAACTGAGGCTCGCCATCATACTGAATTTCTGCCTTTGTATTCTTACGATCTACACGTGCGGTTTGCGGAACCTGGGCGTTCATTACGGCGTCATTAGCTGCAAGCGTACCGGCAATACTCGATAATACATTGTCCTTAGGAGATCCTTCGGGGATTTTTGCAAAATCTGAAGGCAGTCTGTCGGAAGCAACATAGTTCCATTTGCCGCTTAGGGATTGTGATTTATACCAGCGGCCGGAAAGCAGGATATAATATTGCTGGCTGTTGATGTCCATAAAAATATCGTTGTTTGAATTTCTCACATACAACAGATTCGTTTGCGGGACAGGAGAAAAATCGGGTTCGCCATTGCTTTGCAAAAGTTCTGCCGGCTCGGTAGTCACTATAATATTGGAGATTACAAAATCATTTTCTTCCTGTTGCGCATTATTTTCCGTATTAGCCTGAGCGATTTCTGATTGTATCTTTTCAACATCAGCGGGTACGTTTGTGGTAAGCGTATAAGGTCCGGTAGCAGAAGGAGCTGTATACCAGTGTTTCCCACCAAATAAATAGAATTTGTTTCTGTTTTTTAAAATGGTAAATGGCGTATTGACAACAGTCTCCATACCCCATCGGCTGTTTTGTTGCAATCGTGGTGCGCCATCCATGACTACCAGCAAAGAAGGTTTATCACTATAAATAATCTTTGGGGCTTTATTATTAATTTGATCAGCTGTTTTCTGCTCTTCCTGATTAGCCTGCAAGGCATTGTTGATCTCAGTTTGTGCTATTGTTATACTTTGGTTGGACAAACCGTTGGCAATTTCCTGCTGGAGAGCCGAAAGTTGTTCATTGGTCTCTGCATCCGGAAGTTTAACCGCATTTACTTCAACTTTGTTGATGGTTACCTGCTGCCCGTTGCTAAAGGTGGAAGCCGTTAGCCAAACCATACCAAAAGAAGGTTCATGATTCCCTTTTTCCGTTACGGAAATGGCTGCATTAGCCTGAAGTGTATTATTGGAGAAAGATTCAGGTTGCCATTGGTATATTTTAATCAACTTTCCATCCTGAGTTGTGAAACTCCTGGGCCATTCATTTTGTGCAAGTGAAAACATAGGAATCACCAGCATCAAACTGAATGAGATTTTAAGAAGCGATAACATTTTCATTTTGGTAACATTTAAAGGTGTAATCGTAAGACTAAACTTATGATCGTTAGTTTAATCTAAAAATAACAAATTGTCTGCCGCTTTGGAAGCAGGGATTGTTAATGTTTTCCCATTCGTAAGGCGTCTATTCTAATGAAAGTAAATAAGTCTTTGCGTATGAAAAGGTTATGGGCAAGGGGATCGGGCAGTTCCGTTCAGTGATGTTTTATTTGACCCAGGTGATTTTTGAATTTGGATCAGTTCGTTTTCCACTGCCGGTAGGAACGGCCACATATCCCAGATAGAAAAAGCCTAACAGCGGGTCGGCGTCTTCAAGCCCGAAAAAACTTTTCGCCCGATCCATATAGGTAACTCCTCCGGTAGTCCAATATCCTCCCAGCCCATATGCCGAAACCGTCAGGTAAATATTTTGAACAGCACAGGCAACTGCTGCAATCTCTTCTACTTCCGGGATTTTTGATGGTGCACTTCGTTTCATACCAATGGCAATAACGTGAGAGGCTTTCATCGGCTGGTGCTGGAGTTTTAGGTATTTTTTTTCGGAAAAACCTGCACCGGCTTCCTCTTTATATAATTCGCTCTGAAACTGAGCCAGGTGCTTTAAACCCTCACCAGTAAACACAACAAATTGCCAGGGTTCGGTATGCTTGTGATTTGGCGCCCAGGTGGCATTGATTAAGATTTCAGCAACGGTCTCATCAGGGATGTGTTTCCCCTGTTCAAACTGATCCGTAAAAACGGAACGACGGTTTCTTATTAAATGGTTGATTTGATCAATATCGTATTGCATTATAAATCAGCATTATCAGGTTTATTCATTTGGGTTTTTCATGGTTCATATCCTGTTGATTATACAGAAATAGCAGGCATAGTTTAGTTAAGTAATCTGCCAATTACCGGAAGTTTTTTGAATTCCTTTCTTTCCACTTTTAGAATAAAGAGCAGAAAACTTCCAA
The DNA here is from genome assembly GCA_964518685.1 of uncultured Terrimonas sp. Lineage (GTDB taxonomy): Bacteria > Bacteroidota > Bacteroidia > Chitinophagales > Chitinophagaceae > Agriterribacter. Next base: position 4,938 of record CAZFGP010000159.1, on the reverse strand, counting down.
GGATAATAGTGGAAATACTATAATTAAAGATTCTGTTAGTCCATAAAAATGTTAAAGATTTATGTATAAAAAACAGCAGCACGACAATGATCAGATAAGCGCTGAGTTTTTTCCATGCATAGGGTATTGGGTACTCTTTTTGCCCCCAGATATAACAAGCTACCATCATGCTACCATAGCAGAAAAAAGTAGCCCAGGCGCTGGCTATATATCCATATTTTGGAATGAAAAGATAATTGATCGTTATAGTTATTAAGGCGCCGCCTATAGTTATCCATGCGCCCGAAGAAACCTTGTTGGTTATTTTATACCAGATAGAAAGATTGTAATAAATACCCAAAAACATATTAGCGAGAAGGAGGATCGGTACCACCTTAAGCGCTTTCCAGTAAATCGGATTCTGAATAAAATATTTCCAGATATCCAGGTATAGCGCAACAAAAAGAAACATAGCACAGATGATAATTACGAAAAATTTCATTACCCGCGCATAAACCCGCTGTGGGTTTTCGCCCATAGCCTGTTTGAAGAAAAAGGGCTCCGCACCCATACGAAAAGCCTGGATAAAAACGGTAATCAGAATGGCTAATTTATAGCAGGCGCCATAGGCGCCGATCTCAATTTTAATATTTCCTGTTTCTGAATTTCCCCACCAGCCCAGCATCAGCCGGTCCATCGTTTCATTGATCATGCCGCCAAAACCAGCCACCAGCATAGGAAGTGAATACAACATCAGTTCTTTCCATTGTTTAAAATTAAAATGCCAGCGAATCACCCTTAATTCTTTCCACAACAGGATTATGGTAACAACGGATTGAAGAAGATTGGCAAGAATTACTAAAGAAATTCCAAACCTATCGCTACTTATAAGAGCGAATACACTATTGGGTTTTTTTTCTGCCAGGGAAGGGCATATAGAAAGAAAGAAATACAGGGTACCCATATAAATCAGCACACCTATGATGCGTATAAAGGCATACCTAACCGGACGTTCCTCCTGACGCAATTTGGCGAAGGGCAGGGTGGAAAGACTGTCGAAGGCAACAATCAGCACAAAAAGAATAACATATTCGGGATGTTCTCCTACGCTAATAAACCGGGAAATAGGAACATTAAAATATAAAAGAATCGCCGTAAACAGAACCGTAGTGGTGATCAGGGAAATACTGGCTGTATTGTATAAATCCTTTTTATGCTTCTCCTGCTGAATAAACCGGAAAAAGCCGGTTTCCAGGCCGTAGGTAAATAAAATATTCAGGAACGGAATCGCTGCATACACCAGGGTCATATCCCCATAATTCACGCCGCTTAATTTAAGGGTGAGATAGGGAGTTAGAATATAGGTAAGAAGCCTGGGAACGATACTACTTACGCCATACCAAACGGTTTGCCCCGCCAATTGTTTGATACCAGCCAATAATTGAAGGTTTGTGTGTGAAAATAAAAGTGCGTAAAGATAAGCGGAATAAGTATTTTTGGAAGCAACGATTCCGGCAAATGCAACTTTCTTCATTGATATACAGTCTCTTCATTAAAATATAGTTTACATGAAAAAACATTTTTTGCTCTTTTTAACGGCTATTATTTCGGGTTCCATTGCTTTTGGACAAGTTGGTGAAACAATAACAGATTTCAACAAGACCAAGCGGATGGTAAAGTCAATGGAGGTGAATGACGAACCTGATGTGGTAGAGCAGGCAATAAAAAACAAAATGCTGGAATTAGGCTATAAACCAAAGGAGAAAAAAGGCTGGATGGAATTTAACGATGTGAATGTTTTAAGTATTACCGAAGAACGGAGTGATTTTTATGTAAAGGTGGAAAGAAAAAGTAAAAAGGAAAAAAATACAAGCATCGTGTACTTTTTTGCCAGCAAGCCCGGAGATAACACCAGCCCGGTTGCTTTTGCAAGTAACATGCTGTCGGGAGACGGTTTTTACAGCAATATTGCTTCCTTAACGGCTGTTGAGCGATTAGAGAGGGATATCAAATCACAGGAAGAAATTGTTAAGAAAACCCAGAAAAAGTTCGATGATTTGGTGAGCGACCAGGCTTCTATCGAAAAGAAAATAAAAGGTTTACAAAATGATTTAGAGGATAATAAGAAAAAACAGGAGAGCCAGATTAGAGAACTGGATGACCAGCGCAGGGTCCTGGATCAGTTAACATCAAAAAGAGGTCAACAGTAGTTTTCCCTGTTTTTTACACAATGAATAGTGCCTGCTGAGTTTTTAGCAGGCACTATTTTGTATAAAGAATGTAACTTTGCCGCTTCTTTTTAAAATACTCCATGAGCGATCCTCTAAAACATGAATGCGGACTGGCATTCATCAGATTGAGAAAACCTTTTTCATACTTTCTAAGACAGTATGGTACAGTGCTATATGGAATCAACAAGCTGTATCTGCTGATGGAAAAACAGCACAACCGGGGTCAGGACGGAGCGGGTATAGCCACAATCAAACTCAATACGGAACCGGGTTATCCTTTTTTGCACCGGATCAGAAGTATTGAAACCATGGCCATAGCTGATCTGTTCCATCAGGTTTCAGAAGAAATTGCCGATTTGGAAAAATATCAACCGGACATAAGACAGCATCCGGGATTGATGAAGGGTAATATTCGTTTCATCGGAGAACTGTTATTAGGACATTTGCGTTACGGAACCCAGGGCAGAAACCGCGTGGAATTTTGTCATCCTTTCATAAAAAGGCATACGATTCCGGCGCTGAACCTTGCTCTGGCTGGAAACTTTAACCTGGTCAATACCGAAGAACTTTTTGGGCTGTTGAATATAGAACCCGGGGAGTTTCAAAAGCAAAGTGACCTTGCTGCAATGATGGAGATCGTCCATCATTTTCTGGTAAAGGAAGAGGAGCAACACCCTGATTGTCCCGATATTGTAAACGTGTTACGCAAATCGGCTGCCTTATTTGACGGCGGTTATCATGTAGGTGGGTTAATCGGTAATGGAGACAGCTTTACCTTAAGAGATCCGAATGGCATTCGTCCTTCTTATTATTATATCAGCGAAGAAGTAATTGTAGGCGCTTCCGAACGTGCTGCGATTCGTACTACGTTTAACGTAGGAGAAAACGAAGTAAAAGAATTGATGCCTGGCCAAGCTCTAGTTGTAAGAGCCGATGGCAGCTACCAGGTGGAACAGATTATTGAACCCCGGGAACGAAGAGCGTGCAGTTTTGAAAGGATTTATTTTTCCAGAGGTAATGATAAAAAGATATATAAAGAGCGGATGGCTTTGGGGAATCATTTGAGTAATCATGTCCTGGAGATGATTAATTATGACCTGAAGCACACTGTTTTTTCTTTTATTCCCAATACCGCCGAAATCGCATTTTACGGGTTATTAAAAGGGATGGAGGATTATCTGAATAAGATTAAGATACAGAGAATCACTTCCTGGGGAAATCAATTTGATGAGGAAAAGCTGTCTGAGATGATCAACCGGCGGATCCGGGTTGAAAAAATCGCAAATAAAGATGTGAAAATGCGCACCTTTATTACCGAAGATGTTAGCCGGAAAGAACTGGTGCAACACGTTTATGATATCACTTATGGCGCTATTAAAAAGGGAGAGGATACGGTAGTGGTAATTGATGATTCCATCGTACGGGGAACAACCCTTAGAGAAAGCATAATAAAAATGCTTTCCAGATTAGAGCCTAAAAAAATTATTATTGTTTCTTCTGCACCCCAGATCAGGTATCCCGATTGCTATGGGATAGATATGAGTAAAATGAATGATTTTATAGCATTCCATGCTGCTTTATTGCTGATCAAGGAACGGGAAATGGATCAGTTGCTTCAGGAAATATATGAAAAGTGCAAAGAGTTGGAACGGAATAATCAATTGCATGCAGAGAACCTGGTTAGAAATGTTTATAAGCCTTTTACTGCCGAAGAGGTGTCAAAAAAGATAGCGCAACTTGTTACGCCCCCGGATGTTACTATTCCGGTAGAAGTTATCTACCAAACCATTGAAGATCTGCACGAATCCTGTCCTACCAATACCGGTGACTGGTATTTTACAGGGAACTACCCAACCCCTGGTGGCAATAGAGTGGTAAACAAAGCCTTCATGAATTTCATGGAAGGGAAACATGTTAGGGGGTATTAACAGTTTTTTGGCTTTATTTTTGTAGCTAAAGACCGGCAACATGCGCCCGTTTTTAAATCCAGCGTTTCCTAAAAACCATTCAGGAACATCCACATAGGTTAATTTAATGGATGAATACAAAAGGAAATTAATTGCAAATGGGAATGTAAAACTGCTCTTCATAAAACAGAGAATTAATGAAGACATTACTGCTCGTCCGACACGCTCAAAGCAGCCAGGATGGGAAATTGAATGATAGGGATCGCTTTCTGGATGAAAGAGGGAAGCGAGAAGCTTCAGAGATGGCCCAAAGACTCTTAAAGCGAGATGTGCCGTTTGATCTAATTATTTCCAGCCCGGCTACGAGAGCAAAAAAGACGGCTGATTTTTTTATGAAAGCCTATAGCCTGTCTGATGGTTTGCTTCAACTCAAAGAGGAACTCTATCATCCGGCAGAAGAAGCGTTTTTCCGTGTGATTGAAGAAATAAGTGACGACTTTAATCATCCGGCCATCTTTTCCCATAATCCGGGTATAACCCACTTTGTCAATCTGCTTTGCAGCAGAGTGAATATTGATTATATGCCAACCTGTGGTGTATTCGCAATAAAAACTGAGGTGGCTACCTGGCGTGAATTTCATCTTTCTCCAAAAACATTCTGGTTTTTTGAATTGCCCCAAACGATTTCCAACCTGCATTCCCCATTCATATAATTTATATTTTATTTTATAGCGCTGTTCATTCTCAGCTAATTTCGAACATTAAGCTATTTAATTATTGATTATCAGGGGGTTGACATAAGTCAAATAAGTAAAAATCCC
>CAZFGP010000158.1:0-10075 GCA_964518685.1 uncultured Terrimonas sp. | reverse complement strand
TCAATTCCTTCCAGAGAATAGATGAGAAAAAGGGCGTGGCTACTTTCCGATCCCCGCAGGAGGGCGTGGTGATCGTACCTCCCCGTTATTATGTGGAAAATGTGAAAGCGCTATTGGATGCCCCGGGGGAATGGTTTTTTGATAAAAAAAGTAAAGAGATCAGCTACCTGCCCGAACCAGGTATGAATGATCCAAATGAAGCGGCTGCCGGGGTGCCGCAGTTATCGAACCTGATTGTAGTACAGGGGAAATTGGGACAGCCGGTTCGCAATCTCCGGTTTTATGGATTGACGTTAGAAGGGAATGTTGGAGAGGGGAACGCGCTCCGTTTTGAGTTTGCCCATGCCTGCGAAATGGTGGACGGCGAAGTTCGCTCCTGCGGTGGAACAGGCATATCTGTACAAAAAGGTTGTTACCAGACGCGTATTCTTCACAACCGGTTTCAAACGGTAGATAAGGGCGCTCTGCTGGTCAGAGGACCTGTTCAACCGGGTGACGGAAGAGAAATAGTGCGGGAAACGCAGGTGTCGTACAACCGATTTTATGATTGTGGCGGCATCAATATCCATGCACTTTATGCCCTGATGACCACCATCTCTCATAATTATATTACTAAAACACGAGGTCGTTTTGCGATTTATGTAGGCGCATGGGCCAACCTGGAGGAAGCGATTGACGGAGGTTACCGGGTGGAATACAACCATCTTGAAGAGGTGCAACAGGATGCCGACGATTCCGGCGCTATTACAACTGCCGGCGTTACCTTTAATTCTGTTGTCAGGCGCAACCTGGTGCATGGCGTGAATGCCGGATTTTTCAACGACAATGTAGCATTCTGGTTTGATAATATGTCTATTGGCTGGAAGTCGGAAGAGAATATTTATTATAACCTCCGGCAGGGAGAATGGAAACTTTGTGCTGCGATGATCGAGGACAATACTTATCAAAATAATTTCAATATTGAGGCCCCGGTGAATGCTCCGGAGACGATCATTGAAGGGATACCGGTATTGATGGAAAGCAATCTTAAAATTGCGGCAGCCTCCAAAACCGCTTCCGGAGATATTCTTGCAGGAAGTGTCATTCGCCTGACCGCAGACGTTACGAATACAGGCGCCACGGGTATAGCTCCCGTTGAATTGTATATTGATGGCAAGGTGAGTGAGCGGCGGCCTTTCCCGGTTATCAAAAACAATACCCGAAAGATTGAATTTGAAGTTCGGTTATACGAAGAGGGCGAACATCGCCTTGCTATTGGGTCCACTGCTTATCAGTCCGTTCGGATAGCAGGTGAAAAGCCGGCGTTGGTATTTGAAGCATTCCGGATTTCCAACAACCGGTTGATCCTGGGAGAGAAAGTAAAAGCAACCGCGATAGCGCGTAATCTTACAACCGAGGTGCAAAGGGTTAACGCTTCCCTGTATTTAGATAACCGGGAAGTGTATCAACAGCCGGTTGAATTGCAACCCAACAGCAAACAAACAATATATTTTGAGCTGGAACCTGCAATAGGACAACATCGGCTGCGTATTGGCAACAGCGCTGAAGAAGAACTGCAGGTAGTTGGCGCTAAGGTGCTTGATCTAACGGCAATGAATATACGGGAATATGGTTCTGCCAAAGCGAAACCATATAAAATTGAGGCGGATGCCAAAGCCGGTCGCTTTAGGATTACTGCCGGTGGATCGGATTTCTTTCACGCGGAAGATTCGTATGCGGCGGCTTATATCAAAGGAGTGAAAGGCGACTTTGTAGCTACGGTAACGATCAGCGGCTTTGGAGATCGCACGCACGAATGGTTCCGTGCCGGACTGTTTGTAAGAAATGATATGGCAAAGAGCTTCGATGTGCAGCCCGGAAGCAAAGGTTCAGTATTGGTTTTTGCCACTCCCGGGCGGGCGGGAATGAATTATGATGAGTTTGGTAATGGTTGCATGCATAAAGCCAGCAGTACCAATTTGCCGGAAAATGCACAAACGCCTATCTATCTGAAAATGGTTCGGCATGACAACAGTTTCAGTGGTTATATTAGTCTGGATGGCAAAAACTGGATCATTAAAAGACACACGACTGATATCCCTGGTATCGGAGAAGCCATTGATCTCGGACTTGCAGCCGGCAGTCCTGATAAACGGCAATACCAGGTGGAATTTTCCGACTGGAAAGTTGAAGTTGCGGATTAATATCTGTATAACTTACAATTAATTAATAATAAAAATGGGTTAATCTAAATTCAGGTTATTCTTATGTCTTTTCCGTACGTCGGTAGGATTTCCCGAAGTTTCAAAAACTACTGATGATGTATTAGGAATTGTGTATCTTTTACAAAAATTTTCCGGATGACAAGAAAAAACAGTTTCTCCCGAAGAAAATTCCTGCAATATGGTTCATTAGGATTAGCCGGAGCAATTGGTTCTACTGCAGGATTATATGGTGAAAACCATGATTCTTTTTTATTTCCAGGTAATAATTTTAATGATATGGGATTGCAGGAAAAAACAAATTTAATAGGTAGTTACGGAGCCTGGGCTGCCCAATTGATGGGAAACCAGCCGGGACATTCTTCTTTTCGGAATTCTCGTTTTAAAGAAGTGAATGAATGGAAAAAGCAGGCTTTAGCACAGGTCAGAAAATTACTTGCCCCACCTGAAGTTGTAAAAACACCGGAAGTGAGTGTGTTGGAGGAGCACAGTTTTGATGGACTTTCCATTAAGAAGTTGAGGTGGCAATTACCTTACGGCCCGGCAACGGAGGCTTATTATCTGGTGCCTTTGAATTCCCGCGGCAAACTTCCCGGCGTAATGGCGCTGCACGATCATGGGGGAAACAAGTATTTTGGCAAGCAGAAGATTGTAAATACGGGTGAGAATAAGCACCCGATGCTGGTTGATCACCAGAAAGAATATTACGGTGGCAGAGCCTGGGCTAATGAGTTGGCCAAACGGGGATATGCAGTATTAGTAAACGACACCTTTACTTTTGAGAGCCGGAAAGTGTTATTAAAAGATGTGCCCGAAGTGATTCGGATGGGAATATCGGATGTAAGCGTAAAGGAAGAGAGAAAAGAAATAGAAGCCTATAACCGCTGGGCTGCTAATCACGAACACATCATGGCTAAATCTCTTTTTAGTGCAGGCACCACCTGGCCCGGTGTTTTCTTAACAGATGATCAGGTGGCATTGAGTGTACTGAGCGCTCAAAAAGAAGCAGACCCTGACCGTCTTGGTTGTTGCGGACTTTCTGGAGGGGGGTTGAGAACCGTTGTACTGGGAGGATTGGATAAGCGAATTAAAGCGGCAGTATGTGTTGGTATGATGAGTACCTGGCAGGATTTAATTTTATATCATAGTTTTACACATACCTGGATGATGTTTATGCCGCTGATGCCTGAAGAGATGGATTATTCGGAATTATTTACCCTGCAGTTGCCTGCACCAAGGATGGTACTCAATAATATTCAGGATGGTTTGTTTAATATTAATGAAATGAGAAGGGCGGATGGGATTTTAAAAGAAGTGTATGAAAAAGCAGGTCTGCCTCAAAACTATACCTGCGAGTTTTATCCGGGAATTCACAAATTTGATTTGCAGATGCAGCAGTCGGCCTTTACCTGGATGGATAAATGGTTGAAGGGCTAAGGCCTGTTGGGTATAGCGTAATGGGGCTAACGGTCTGGTCCATGATGAACACCGAAGTGCACTGGATTAGTGATGATCCGTTGGCTCTGGCAATAGGCTACTTGTCCGGCAGGATTTCATCTATGCGTCATAATAAAAAAAGCACTCCCAAAACAATCGGGTTTTAAAAAACTGCAACAATTCAAATGAAAACAGGAAAGTATAAAAAACAAACAATCCGCCTGATTACCAGAGGCGGATTGATTGATTAGAAGGTAATTTATCCTTTAAATATTATACCGGGCAGCCATCCTTAAAGCTGCTTGCGCTTTCCCTCACTTCTTCAGAAACGCAATCGGAGTTTAACAAGGCTTTTGCTGCGTTGGAGACCTTAGTGCAATTCTCTTTAGAAGGCTCGTTGTAAAAATGAGTTTTAGCTTCTGTGAAATTTCTGATAAGCTGCTCGCAGTTTACCGCTTTTTCTTTTTTACAGCCAACGCCACTAATAGCGGCAAATAATAGAGCAGAAAATGCTACCAGTTTAATTTTTTTCATGGATTTGTTTTAGGTGTTTAGATTAATATATTGAACTACAGGACTCTATAACAAAAGATGGTGGATTTTATTGTTAACATCCGAAATTAGATTCTTCGTAGAATAATAGAAATAAATAACCTCAGGCAGATATTGGTGATCGGTTGCCGGTATATTCACCTTAGTTCCCACCCCTGAATGACACTATTGCTCCTTTTACACTTTTATACTTTTGCAATAATGCTTTGGCTTTTGTAAGATCAATACCGGGAATTTTTTCCATGAGCATTTTTGCTCCTCTTTCCACTAATTTTTGATTACTCAGTTGCATATTTACCATTTTATTGTCCTCAACTCTGCCCAATTGAATCATGATAGCAGTGGAAATCATATTAAGCACCAATTTTTGAGAAGTACCGCTCTTCATTCTTGTACTGCCTGTTACAAATTCCGGTCCCACAGGCAGCTCAATGGGAAAATCGGCATGAACGGTTAGCGGAGACCCCGGATTATTGGTTATGCAACCCGTAATGATTCCCTGTTCCCTGCATTTTCTTAATGCAGCGATTACATAAGGCGTGGTGCCACTTGCGGCAATGCCAATTACCACGTCCTTAACGTCGGCCTTGTATTTTTTCAGATCTTCCCATCCCTGGGTCTCGCTGTCTTCGGCAAATTCCACTGGCTGTGTCATGGCTCTTCTGCCACCGGCAATAATACCTGTCACCAAATTGGGAGATACCCCAAAGGTTGGCGGACATTCACTTGCGTCTACGATGGCAAGTCTGCCGCTGGTGCCGGCGCCAATATAAAATAATCTTCCTCCCGCAAGCATTTTGTCTGTTATCACTTCCACTAACTTTTCTATTTGGGGGATGGCCTTTTCAACAACATACGGCACTTTTTTGTCTTCCTCATTAATATGAGTCAGCAACTCAGATACCGGCATTTTTTCAAGGTTACGATAAGAAGAAGGTTGCTCTGTTATTTTGATAAATGAATTCATGATGATGGAGGAAATGCAACTGGAATAAAATGTAAAAAAATAGTTTTAGAAACATTTAATGGTGAAATTCAATGAGTCCTTCCATTGGGTTTTTAAGGATCCGCCCAGGTGTAAATTCATACTGGCGGCAAAGGTCTTTCACTATATCCTTAAAGTGATATGCTACTCCGCCCACAAAACTTATTGAGTGGGTCCAGCTTTGTTTGAACTTACAAATGTGATGAAAGAAAAAATCATTTATTCCGTCTTCAAGAATGTTTTCAATCATGTAATGTCCCCGGTTTTCGGAAAGAAAGGAAGTAAAAGAAGCCAGATAACGGTTAGCCAGAGGTTTTTTATAAATGTGTTCAAGAATTTCAGCGGCATCGAGTTGATATTTGGCAATAAACCTGGCCGACAGTTCTTCATCATAAGTATCATAGAGAAAATATTGCAGCACTTTTTTACCAAGATATGCGCCGCTGCCTTCATCACCCAATACATAACCCAACCCGGGTCTGTTAACGGTAATTTTGCTCCCATTGTAAAAGCAGGAACTCGAGCCTGTTCCCAGAATGCAGGCTACACCTTTTTCTCTGCCAAATAGAGCGCGTGCGGCTGCCATCACGTCATGGGTAACTTCGATTGAAGAGGCCTCTTTGAATACATTTTTGATGGACTGCTTTACAATCCGGTTATTATTAGGATTTATACAACCTGTTCCATAATAAAATACTTCATTAATCCTTACTCCTTTTAAAAAGGGGAGAAGTTCATTTTGCAGAATTTCGGTGATCTGTTGCGTATTAAAAAAGTAAGGACTTATGCCTTGTGTAAAAATAGTCTTTGTTTTATTGTCTTTAAATAAACACCACTCTGTCTTGGTTGCTCCGCTATCCGCTATCAATTTTACCGTTGACATTATAAATTGAACTTAATTCGTGAAATTCGTGCTTTCAAGTCAAAGATAATAATGAAATTCTGACCGATGGGTAATAATAAATTTAAGCTCTGGCTCCCTTTTATTTTTTCGGTGGTGATGATTGTAGGGATGTTTTTTGGCTATAAGATGAAGGAGAGGATGCCTGTAGCAAAGGGTCTGTTTTCTGTAGAGAGAAAGGGAGTTGTTCAGGAGGTAATGGATCTGATTTCCAGGCGCTATGTGGATTCGGTTAAAACAGATACGCTTGCCGATGCTGCCATTGAAGAGATGTTAAGCCATCTGGATCCGCATTCTATTTTCATTCCATCACAGGATGTGCAACAGATGAATGAAGACCTTGCAGGGAAGTTTGAGGGTATCGGAATTGAGTTCAGTATTTTTTATGACACCATTAATGTATTGAGTGTGCTGAAAGGAGGCCCTTCCGAAAGGGCTGGTCTGCAAATAGGTGATAAGCTATTAACTATTAACGGTTTGTCAGCTACAGGAGATAGTATTGATGCAGATAAAGTTAAGCATCTGCTGCGGGGGGTACGTGGGTCAGAGGTGGCGGTGGGTTTATTGCGTGGTAATAAGAATTTGGAGATCGTTATTACCAGAGGCATTATTCCTCTCTATTCTTTGGATGCAGGTTATGTGATAGCGCCTTCTGTAGGGTATATCCGTCTTAATAAGTTTTCAGAGACAACATATGAGGAATTTATGGAGGCCATGCAGCAACTGAAGGAAGATGGGATTAAAGAATTAATACTCGACCTCCGGGGTAATGGTGGAGGCATTCTGCAGGAGTCGGTGGAAATTGCGGATGAATTTTTGGATGGTAATAAGTTGATTGTGTATACGCAGGGAAGCCATATAAAAAAGAGAGAATACAGAGCAAGGCGGGAAGGCATTTTTGAACAGGGGAAGTTGATTGTATTAGTGGATGAAGGCTCTGCTTCTGCCAGCGAAGTACTTACAGGCGCTCTGCAGGATTGGGACAGGGCTGAGGTGATAGGCAGGAGAACATTTGGGAAAGGTCTGGTACAGGAACAATATAGTCTTAATGATGGTTCTGCATTACGGTTAACCATTGCACGCTATTATACCCCATTGGGTCGGTCTATACAAAAACCCTACAATAAGGGTATGGAAAGCTATAATGAAGAATTGTACGAGCGCTATCACAATGGCTCTTTGCTGAATGCAGATAGTAATAAAATGACCACAGGTCAGGCCTATCATACCCCCGGTGGAAAACTGGTATATGGCGGCGGGGGAATTACTCCCGATATTTTTGTACCCATTGATACCAGTGGTATCAGTCGTGAGCTGTCCCGGTTATACCTAAAAAATACCATTGGAAATTTTGTATATCGCTATTATGTAGATCATCTTGATTACTTTAAATCATTTTCAAGTGCTTCTGATTTTGAAGAAAAATTTGAAATCAATGACAAGGTCTGGGATGCTTTGAATGTTTTTGCCTTAATAGACAGTATTCAATTGAATAAACTTACTAAGAATGACCGCTCATTTATAGCACGTAGACTGAAAAGCTTGTTTGCACGCCAGCAATGGCGGAATGAAGGATATTTTGAGGTGTTTAATGCCTCTGATCCAATGATTTTAAAAGCGCTGGAAGAGTTAAAGAAAAACAAAGTAAGTAATAAGATGGCTGATTTGTAATAAGGGTAAAAGTGGTTACGGTCCTGCACTTTCAGTTTCTTCTTTGACATCTGCTGTACGAAACGTCTATGATATTGTATCTTTACTCCTTTGAAGCGCCTTAGTATGGACATTAAGAAAAATATATTGGAAACCATTGGTAATACGCCATTGATAAGACTAAACAGCATTACCAAAGCCCTGCCTTGTCTGGTTGCAGCAAAGGTGGAGTATTTTAATCCCGGCAATTCCATAAAAGACCGGATGGCGCTGAAGATGGTAGAAGTGGCGGAGAAGGAAGGAAAATTAAAGCCAGGCGGAACAATTATAGAATGTACTTCGGGAAATACCGGAATGGGACTCGCTTTAGCGTCGAGTATCCGGGGATATAAATGTATTTTTACTTCAACAGATAAACAGTCGAAAGAAAAATTCGATATTTTAAAAGCCCTGGGTGCTGAAGTAATTGTTTGTCCGACAAATGTGGAACCTTACGATCCCAGAAGCTATTATTCTGTTGCCAAAAGATTAGCTGCAGAAATCCCCGGTGCTTTTTTATGTAATCAATATGATAATCTCGCTAATCGGCTGGCTCATTATGAAACTACCGGTCCGGAAATTTGGGAGCAAACGGATGGACAGATTACCCATTTGGTTTGTACTGCAGGAACTGGAGGAACCGTTACGGGTACGGCTATGTATCTGAAAGAGAAGAATCCGGAAATTAAAGTTTGGGCTATTGATGCCTATGGCTCGCTTCTTACTAAATACTTCAGAACCGGAGAGGTGGATATTAAGGAAGTGCACCCTTATGTTTCAGAAGGCTTTGGAGAGGATTTTGTGCCTGCAAATTTTGATATGAGCGTCATTGATTATTTTGAGCAGGTTGCGGATAAGGACGGCGCCCTGATGGCGAGACGATTGGCCAGAGAGGAAGGACTTTTTTGTGGTTACAGTGCCGGCAGTTGCCTTCAGGGATTACTTCAGTTGAAAGACCGGCTGAAAAAAGATGACCTGGTGGTTTGTATCCTGCATGATCATGGCAGCAGATACATAGGAAAAATATATAATGACCAGTGGATGCTGGAAAGAGGTTTTCTTGAGGTTAAAACCTTTAAAGACATTATTATTGGAAAGAATAATCCCGCTGTTGTAACTATTACGCCCAACCATACGGTTACAGATGCACTGCAACTGATGGAAAAATATGATATAGAAAACCTCCCGGTAATTGAAAATGGAGAAATTGCAGGCTCCATTTCAGAAGGCGGACTATTTAGCAGAATGTTTGGATCTTCTGATATAAAAAACGAACGGATTCGATCCGTTTTGGAATCGCCGTATCCGATGGTGGCTTATGATACCCCGGTTGAAAGACTGGGTAAATTGATTACAAAAGATACCGGAGCTATTTTAAGTCGCGATGAAGGCGGAGATTTACACATTATAACAAAATATGATATAATTCAGTCCCTTACAAAATTCTGATTCTTCCATAAATAGCTATTACTTAAGGCTTGAAGTGTAAAAGCTGCTGTGGTATTGTGTTGCTGCGTTATTTTTCTATTTTTTCTCTTTTAAAACTTCGTTAAATAGAGTATTTTTCCGTATTTATTTTGAGCATATTTACTAAACTAATACTAGTAAAACCTGCTTCCGGGTGGTAAAAATAACAGTTGAAAAATTGGGGAGAATTGCTCTTGCATGGTGGATAACTGGTTAGTAAATTTGTATTGAAGTTGATTGATGAGGAAAGTATGCCTCAACCATCCAATAAAATCCTGATAACCGTCCTAAAAAAAACTGAATTCCAAATCCTTTGAAAAAGGCTGATTAAAATCCAGTATCAATCAACTTTATTTTTATCAGAGACCTGTTATAAATATTTATCCGATATTTTAAGAAAGACCAGTAAATCTTTATCCTAAGAAAACCAGATTCCCAAAACCGAAAGGTATTTTCTAAATCCAATATCCATTATATGAAAAACAACCCCGATTTTAATCCAATATCGCCAACCGAAAAACAATTACCTTGGATCACAAAATCAAATTAATTATAATTTGAACCCCAAGTCCAATCCTGAAAAGCCGACTAATCATAGTAGGCTCCGATTAAAGAGATTTCCTCCACCTGTTACAGGTGGAGGTTTTCGTTTGATAGTATGAAGATAATTTTTCCTTCTTCCCTGTGTTCATTGGGTAACCCTCCTTATTTAAAAATCTTCCCGGATAAACCCTGTTTGAATGAGGAGGCTCTTCTATATTTCCCCGTCATACTGTCACAAAGCAAAAACTTGTACATAATTTGATGTTATTTGCCATTCCGGGATTGATATCTCTTATTATT
>CAZFGP010000157.1:0-10084 GCA_964518685.1 uncultured Terrimonas sp. | reverse complement strand
TAAATTTAAAACCTCCGCATTTTCTAACTGCGAGAGGTAAGGAGTTCTGAATTTGCTTTCCGATATTCATCCCGGAGGGATGAAATCTTTGTAGATCAAAATGATTAATATTATACGACCCCGTTCGGGGTCGAACTGCAAATCCCGGAATTATTCAGGTAATTCAAATTCAGTCTCCCATTCTTCACTCGTATCATCATTTTTCATTTTCACTTTAAGAAATGCATTGTCCCCTTTTTTCAAATACTGCCGGTCTACAATCCTGCTTTCTGCCAAATTTCCCGACTTATCCTTCACCTTTATAAGATCGCCCAACCGGGGCATAAACGGATAAAGAATACTCAGTTTTTCATCTTCTGTAATAACCATTTTAAGGGCAAGTTCAAAAATTATTTCTTCAAATTTCTCAGCGAGTATTTCATCGTTGATTTCCTTCTTCGCCTTGTCGGACAATTCCTTTCCCCAATCTAAAAATTTCAGGGTTGCTTTATCTCTAAGATTTTCGCGGATATAAAAAGGAAATGGAGAACGCAGGTGCTGGCTGTCCGAAAACCAGAAATCAAGAGCGGACCTGATCATTGCAACATCAATAAAATCCTGGGACCCGATTCTTTCTTTAATACTATGCTCCATAGATGAAAAATAGGATTATTTGTTTGAAAAAAAATACGAAATCATATTAAGTGATACATTAACCCGTCCTCAGTTCGTTTCGGGTACTTTTCGGGCTTTAGTTTTACGGATTAAGATCTGTAATTCACTTATAAAACAAATCAACATGGAAAACGAACAACAACCCGAATCAAAAAAAACTCCGTTTTCAAGAATGATTATGGATGATTTTATGTTATTGCTTTTCCTTGGCGTAACCATCTATGCTATTTTTTATCTCTTATGGGGAGTAATGGAACTCGCCAATTTACCGGCTATTCCGGAAGAGATTAAACAGACCCTGTTAAAATAATTTTATTTACCTCAAAAAAAATGATGTATGAGCCTATTTAGCCCTGCAGAAGGATGGTATAACAAAAAGGTTTCCAGGGATGAAAAGATGTGGATGGTCATTGCTCTCCTTCTTTGTATCAGCATGTTTGTGTGGATGATTATGTGGCACGTTTATGGAAAACAGAACCCTTCCAGTATAACCTACAAGACAAGTACTGCGGAGTTTTCAAAACTGGGAGAAGCATACACCAAACAAAATATGATCGGTTTGGATAATGGTATTCCGGTAGTTCGCCCCCAGCCCAACAGCGATGTTTTCATAGTAAGCGAAATGTGGCGGTGGAGTCCCGTATTAATTCTGCAAAAAGACCAGTCATACAAGTTTCATATTTCTTCAAAAGATGTGGTTCATGGCTTTTCTATTCAACCGGTGAATATGAACTTCCAGGTGTATCCACAATACGATTATGTGCTGGAATTTAAACCCACAGAATCAGGAGAATATAAGGTAATCTGTAATGAATTTTGCGGGATCGGACATCATACGATGATTGGCAAGATAGTGGTAATAGAACAGGAGGAAGACCTGAAGCTGTATGGCTATGAAAATCTGAAAAAAGCGCCTGATCCTCAGCCTAAACAAAAGAGTAACGAGCCTTTAACCGAAGAAGAAAAGGTGAAATTAGGAGAGCAGATTTATACCCTTAAAGGCTGCGGCTCCTGTCATAAGACAGATGGCACCAGTCAGATTGCTCCAGCCTGGAACGGGTTATTTGGAAAAGAGGAAGAGGTGAGAGAAAACGGAAAAATAACCTCGGTTAAGGTGGACGATGATTATATAAAAGAATCCATAAAGAATCCGCAGCAAAAAATAACAGTTGGTTTCGAAAATACACCCATGCCTGTATTTCCGGTATCGGATGATGAAATTGAATACCTGATTGCCTTCATTAAGACATTAAAATAACTCACCCTAAAACTGATATTATGTTTCGTACTTGTGATATAACCGGATTTAAAGTAGATCTTCAGTCAGAGAAACTGATTCGATACAATGCTGTGTTTGCCGTAATTTCTCTGTTGCTTGCTGTAACCGCCGCTATTTTGCTGGTCTTCACCCGGTACCAGCCCGTGCATTTACTGGGCGCGGAATGGTATTATCGTCTGGTAACTTTTCACGGACTGAATGCGCTTATTTTCTGGATCATCTTTTTTGAAATTGCGGGATTGTATTTCGGGTCAACTGTAGTGCTGAATACCCGTTTTTGCAATCCCAGATTAGGATGGATTGCTTTTGGATTAATGGTGGCAGGGTTGGTTATGTCCAACGTCATCATCCTAATGGGAGAGGCTGATGTAATGCTTACTTCCTATACACCGCTCAAGGCTCATCCGCTCTACTATCTTGGAGTAATTCTTTTTGCAGTGGGCGCTTTATTAGCTGTCATTCTCTTCTTTGGAAATCTGATGATTGCGAGAAGAGAGAAAGCCTACGGCGACACTATGCCGCTTTTCACCTACGGACTGATGACGGCAGCTATTATCGCCGTTATTACCCTCGCCTCCGGAGCGTTAATATATATCCCCACTTTTCTGTGGTCACTGGGGCTGATCGAAAACATTGATCCGGCTATGTATAAATTGATCTGGTGGGGTTTAGGACACTCCTCTCAACAGATCAACGTAGCCGCCATGGTTTCTATCTGGTACATGACTTCCTTCCTGGCAGTTGGTGGTACCTCTATCAATGAGCGGGTATCAAGAACAGCTTTTGTTCTTTATATCTTGTTTATCTGTCTGGCTTCTGCTCACCACCTGCTTACTGATCCGGGGGTTAGCAGCGCCTGGAAGGTATGGAACACCAGCTATGC
Organism: uncultured Terrimonas sp.; assembly: GCA_964518685.1. Taxonomy (GTDB): domain Bacteria; phylum Bacteroidota; class Bacteroidia; order Chitinophagales; family Chitinophagaceae; genus Agriterribacter. The sequence goes on along the minus strand of CAZFGP010000157.1, from coordinate 7,268 downwards.
CATGTATCTTGCGGTTTTAGCGTCAATGATACATGCATTTGCCGTACCCTCATCATTTGAATCTGCACAAAGAAGATGGGGCTATAATAAAGGATTATTTCAATGGCTGTCGAAGGCGCCCTGGGGCAACCCAGCCTTTTCCTCTGTGATCCTGGCCATCATCGGCTTCGGCTTCATTGGCGGTACTACAGGAGTGATCTTTGGAATGGAACAAACCAATATTATTGTACATAATACCATAGCTATTCCCGGACACTTCAAAGGAACCGTAGTAATAGGTACCACACTCACTTTCATGGGGATTACTTATTACCTGATTCCGTTAATTTTCAGAAGGAAGATCGTTGGTTTCAGATGGGCAAAATGGCAACCCTGGCTGTTCTTCATCGGGATAGCGTTGTTATCCATCTCCATGATTGTTCTGGGGCAGCTTGGTGTACCCCGCCGACATTGGGATTCCACCTTTTCAGGTGGACCCTTCACCTACAATTTCAATCCCGCAGTAGATTTCTTCTGGGCATTAATGATGCTGGGAGGGTCGCTAGCATTCATCTCCACCATCATCTGGATCATGATTGTGGTTATTTCAGTATTTTTTGGACCCAGGGTAAACGGGCCGGACGATATGCAACTAACCATATCTCCGCTGGCGCCTCAGGCTAAAGCCCATAAAGGGTTCGAAGCGCCGGGTACATTAGCGCTCACTATTGTATTCCTATTGGTCTTTCTGTCGCTCTTTTTCCTGAACTGGAAATGGCTTGCTGCCACCTGGAACGTAAACTAATCCTATCATTCGGAAACAGATACCGGGGTTATCCCGGTATCTTAAACCCGGAAAAAATGAATAATAAATACCTTTGGATATTGACTTTGTGGCTGGGATTAAGCGCCTTTGATTTACCTGAGGAGAAAAAATTTCTGGCTCAAAAACCTGCAAATATTCCGGTATTTGACGCAAAGGGCAACCATTTTGAACTCCTTTCTCTGCTGCGGGATAAACCACTCATCCTGTCTCCGGTATACACGCGCTGCAATTCACTTTGCAGTGTAATAAGCAATGGAGTGCAAACAGCAGTCAACGAACTGGGTACCCTGGGGAAAGATTTCAATGTGGTAAGTTTTTCCTTTGACAGCACCGATGGAAGAATGAATCTGGCGGCTTATGAAAATCGTTGGAATATGGATGGGGTAACCTGGAAAACCATCTCCGCCTCAGGGGAACATATTCAGCAGTTGCTGTCATCTGTTGGTTATCAGTTTGATTTTAATCCTGCTACCAATGAGTTTAATCATCCCTCTATTCTGATTGTGCTCACCCCATCCGGGAAAATTTCCAGATATATTTATGGTGTAAATCCTTCAAAGAAAGACCTCGGTCTGGCAGTGCTGGAGGCAATGGCAGAAAAGACGAGACCAGGACTCTTTAAAGGGTTCTACCTCCGTTGTTTTGGATATGACCCAATTTTGAAAACCTATAAAATGGATTGGCGATTTATCATCTCCACTTCAGCCGGTTTGTTGATGATTGCCTTAGTGAGCGGGCTTTTTATAAAATCCTTTATCGTAACTAAATCTGAAAATGGCTAAACAAACCCAGTATCCAAATATGGTTAAGGAACGCACCCATGGACACCAGCTTTATCAGAGATTTGCCAGCTTTTTCGGGAAAGTGTATTCCACTGACCTCAATCCGCTTTATTATCTCGGCAGCATTTCTATTTTCTTATTTATCATTGCCTGTGGTTCGGGTATTTATATCTTTATTTTCTACAACATTAATCCGCGTTATGCCTGGGATTCAGTAAATGCAATTTCAGGCAATGTTTTTAATGGGTGGATGAGAACGATTCACCGGTATTCCTCCGATCTGCTGGTGGTATTTATTCTGATGCACCTTTTGCATACACTGATCACCTCAAAATTTAAGCGGTTAGTGTCCTGGATTAGTGGCATCATCTCTTTTTTAATTGTGGTAATTATAGGCGTAACAGGATATATGCTGGTTTGGGATCAAAAGGCCAAACTAACGGGGTATCTTACGGCCAGGTTATTTTCCGCCCTGCCAATTTTTGACCCTTCTATTGCCGGCGCCTTTCTGATGAATGATCTGGAAACTGTTGGTGGCTTTTTTAAGGTGGCCTTATTCGGACATATCGTTTTCTCCCTTATAACTGTAATCATTATCTGGATTCATGTATTACGAATATCAAAACCTAAAATTCTTCCGCCAAAAAGGTTGATGATATACGTAAGTATTGCGTTGGGTATTGTTTGCCTTCTATTTCCGGTTCAAAGTGATCCGCCAGCTCAGATCTCTAACCTGCCTACACAAACCACATTCGACTGGTACTATTATTTCGGGTATTACCTGATGAAATTGTTTACGGTTAATCAAAACTGGTTCATCCTAATAGGATCCGGATTATTCTTATGCATTATTCCTTATATCATTAAAAGAAAGAACAGAGCCCCGGTTCATATTGATCTCGACAAATGTGATGCCTGCAATCTTTGCTCCTATGATTGTCCTTATGAAGCCATTGACATGCTCACAAAAGACGGGAAAAGAAAGGCTATTCTTTCTCCCGACAAATGTGTTGGATGTGGCATTTGCATTGGTTCCTGCGATGAACATGCCATCACCCATCCTCAATTCCCAATGCTCGGGTTATTGCCGAAGGATAAAGCTGATATTACGCTGTTCAGTTGCAGCTATTTCCCTGAACCCGGGACGCCAGGCGAATTAAATATAGTTCACTACAGAGTACCTTGTATCGGAAGTGTGATGCCCAAAGATGTCCAGCAAATCCTGGAGAACAATTCAGAAAAGGTTGCGCTCCTGAGTTGCGAAGACTGTTACTACCGACTGGGAAAAACCTGGGCTATTAACCGGTTCATGCGTAAGCGACCTCCTTTATTTTCAAAAAAATACGACGCTTCGAAAATAAAATTATTTACCCTGACCCAATACAGTAAGGAGAAACTCCTTCAATTTTTTAAGGAGAATAATGAAACCGAAAAGAGAGAAGGACAATTTACTATAGCAGATCGTGAAAAACTGAAACCGGTATTATCCGTTTTGATTTTAACTTTATTTTTTGCTCTCATGGTACCGCTAAGCAGTACTTTGGTGAGATTCTTCAATCCAACTGAAAAAACACTCATTGTCAATTTCAAATATATTTCCACACCCGAAGAATATGAGCAGTTTAAATCTGGCGCAAAACACATGCAGGCCTTAACCCCGGTAGTCAAAAAAAGAAGTCCGGTAACGCTTAAAATTGTCTCCTCAAAAGATCAATCTTTGATCTTTAAAAAAGAATATACGCCAAGAGGAGTTCGTCAGGATATAGCTATGTTTATTTACACCCAGTTAGTCCTTGAAGAAAATCGGGTAGACATTGAATTAGCGGAAACAGCTTTCCCTGATAAGCAATATCATTTAAAAAATGTATCCTTAAAAGAAGGTGATGGTACTTTTGTAATATTTAAAGACAATAGCCTGACGGTGGCAAGTTCCAATTAATCCTTAGGAAAAAGCGCGCAGGTTAAACCTTGCCGGGTAACTTTTTTAAGGATAAATAAATACATTTGTGCCCGTTTTGAGGGAGAGATGCCAGAGTGGTTGAATGGGACGGTCTCGAAAACCGTTGTACGGGCAACTGTACCCAGGGTTCGAATCCCTGTCTCTCCGCACATAAAATTGCCCGGGAATTAAAACCCGGGCAGGTATTTTGAACCCTTACCCTTTCAGTCCCCTTACTGCCGTATTTCCTCCTCCGTCAAGCGTGAGGTTAACAGGTTGATTATTCCTCCAGTTGCCTCTGCTGAAATCCGGAACTTCCATAGGTCTCGAATTTTTAGCTACCGATCTTTCACTCAATGGCCCAATAACACTCCACAAAACTCCGTCATACACATCCTGATCCAATGGCAGTCCATTTCTCAGGCAATCTATCAGACGCCAGTCCATCATAAAATCCATCCCACCATGCCCGCCTACCTTCCTGGCAATCTCTCCCACATGTTTTACAATTTCAGGGGTATGCTTCTTATATAATTCCTCTAATTCTTCTCTCTTGATCCATTCATGTCCAAAAGCAATCTTTTCGGGTTCGGGATATTTTTGTGCAATTCCTTTCGTACCACTGATCAAATGAAGCCGCGAGTAAGGGCGGGGGGAAGTAACATCGTGCTGCAACATAATCGTTTTTCCCTTACTGGTTCGGATGATAGAGGTATTCATATTGCCACGATAGTGCAGGCCTGCAAATTCACCAAAAACCGCCGGATCTTCTGCGGCTTTTTCCCGGGCTGTTTCGCCCATCATAAAATCGTTGGAAGCCATAGAAACCATATAATCCATCTTGTCTCCCCGGTTAATATTCAAACATTGTGCAATGGGACCTAATCCGTGAGTGGGGTATAAATTTCCATTACGGGAAGCATTTTGACGCAGACGCCACATCGCAGAATAACTTGTTTTGCCAAAGTTAGATGCCAGCAGATCGTGAATATAAGCGCCTTCGGCATGAATGAGTTCTCCAAACAAACCCTGACGCGCCATATTTAAGGTAAGTAATTCAAAAAAGTCGTAACATGTATTTTCCAGCATCATACAATGCTTCCTGGTTTTTTCGGAAGTTTCTACCAGCTGCCAGCATTCGTCAACTGTAACGGCAATGGGTACCTCGGATGCTGCATGTTTTCCATTTTGCATCGCATATACCGCCATCGGTGTATGTAAATGCCATGGCGTGCAAATATACACCAGGTCTACATCCTGGCTCTGACACAGTGCTTTCCAGCCTTCCTCTCCGGTATATTCCTTAGCTTTGGGGGAGCCCTTTGAAGTTATTTTTTCCTGGGCCAATGGAATCCTTTCGGGGCGGTTGTCGCAGAGCGCCACTATTTCAGCATCCTGTATAAAAGATAATCGTCCCACTGCTCCTGAGCCACGATTGCCGAGTCCGATAATTCCGATACGAACTTTTTCAATTTTTGGAGCGGCATATCCGCACATATTGAACCTGGGTTTTGCTCCAAAGTGCAGGGCAGACTTCACCGGTTCATCAAAATCTTTTCCGAGAGCCGAAAGGCTGGTTGCCACAGCGCCGGTTCCTAAAGTAACATTACGCAGAAATTTTCTCCTGTTGGTGGTCATAAAAATAAAACTTGAATGAACGAATCTTTTAACGAATATCTCCATTTTCCTGTAATAAAAACTAAATTTCAGAACTTCATTGCATTCTTTTTCCAGGCAAGATGACTTTCAAACGAAGATTCACTATCTTTCAAAAGAAGATATTGGTAAAATCTGGCATAGAAAACAACAACTTACAGTCATCTTTATGAAATATACTCTTGAAGTAATCGCTTTTAATATTGAGTCTGTTGTGCTGGCTGAAAGTTCAGGCGCACACCGTATTGAATTATGTGATAATCCGGAAGAAGGTGGTACTACACCCAGCTTTGGTATCATTAAAACCGCAAGAGAAAAATCCACCCTCCAGCTTTATCCGATCATTCGTCCTCATGGCGGAGATTTTTTATATTCAGATGCGGCATTTGAAGTGATGAAAAAAGATATTGCTCTCTGCAAAGAAATAGGATGTGATGGAGTAGTCATTGGTCTTTTACAGGCGGATGGCTCCATTGACAAAAAGCGGACAGCGGCTTTAGTAGAATTGGCGTATCCATTAGGCGTTACTTTTCACCGTGCTTTCGACCGGGTAGCCAACCCTTTGGAAGCCCTGGAAGATGTAATAGCATGTGGTTGTGAACGCGTCCTCACCAGCGGTCTCAAACCTACGGCGACCGAAGGAATGGAAATGATTGCACAACTGGTATTACAGGCTAAAGGACGGATTTCTATTATGCCCGGCTCCGGTGTAAGAGCAGATAATATAGCCCTCCTGGCCCAACAAACCGGAGTCGCTGAGTTTCATTCCTCTGCACGAAGCCCGAAGGATTCAGAAATGAACTACCTGAATGCGGCAATGAACGAAACCCTCCGGACAACTCTGCTGAATACTCAGGAGGTGAAGGAAATGATCATTGCATTACAAAAAATAAAGCCGGATGGATAATACAGTCCTTGGTTTTTTGTAAAAAAAGATGCAGGATAATTTCGTTCAGTGAATAATCAACTTGCTTTTTAATACAACATTTTCGAAAGGTATAACAACGGCGGGAGATTTCATATCCAACAGTTTGAAAAGCAGCTCGGCTGCCTTGCTGCCTTGTTCATAGGGGAATTGTTCTACCGAAGCTACTGGCGGAGAGTCAAGATAGCTGGTGATCGGCCAATTGGCATAACTCACCACACGCAGGTCTTTACCTATTTTCAGGTTTTTCTTTTTTGCAAATTGAATAGTATCAAGCGCCACCTGGTCGTTAAAAGCCAGGATAGCGGCCGGTAGTTCCATTAAAGACAGCAATGTTTTTGCCGCCTCTTCTGTAGATTCTTTGGAAAGATCAGTACTGACAATCAGAGATTCATTAAGCGGCAGATGATCCTTTTTATGTGCTGCCATGTACCCTTCAAGTCGTTCATTCTTTATATTTAAAGATTGGGGGCCTCCTAAAAAACCAATACGCCGGTGACCTTTGCTGAACAAATATTCTATGGCTTCAATCGTACTGGGATACAAACTGCACCAAACAGAATGAATATCGGGGACATTGGGCACCCGGTCAAAAAACACTACGGGAATATTATAATTTTTTAATTGTTCAAAATGGTCAATGCCGGTAGTTTCTTTTGAAATAGAAGCCAGCACACCGTCTACGCGGTGCTTCCGCATTGTTTCTACAATTTTCTTTTCCCGCTCAACCGAGTCGTGCGATTGCCCAATCAGCACATTGTAATCATTCTTAAAAGCCATATCCTCTACCCCACTTATGGCAGATGAAAAATATTCTTCCCGGAGATTTGGCAAAATAAGACCCAGGGTAAATGTTTTTCCCTGCTTAAAACGAATAGCGGTCTGGTTGGGTTCATAGTTCATCTCTTCAGCCAGCTTCTGCACCTGTGTTTTGGTACGGAGCCCGATACTGGGATGATTATGCAATGCCCTTGACACCGTAGATGCTGAAATGTTAAGTTTTTTCGCAATCTCTTTTATCGTGGGCACCTTGTTTTCCATAATATATATCTAAGATAATAGCATAATTTGTGGATTCAAAACAAATTCAGTCTTCATTTGTTTTATGGGTGCATTTAAAATTCCTCCTGCACTCAGGTGCAACAAAGCAGAATACACTAT
>CAZFGP010000156.1:0-10084 GCA_964518685.1 uncultured Terrimonas sp. | reverse complement strand
GCCTCGTCTGAGTGCACTCAGTGAAGTGGCCTGGAGTCAAAAAATGAATAAAGACTGGGAGGGATTCAAATCGAGGATGAATAGCCAGTTGCAACGGTATAAATTATGGGGACTAAATTATTATCCGAATTTGGATGAACCGGTTAATAAGGAATAAAGAAGCAGGGTGGATGGTTCCTAAGCTATGAAACGAATGTAAATGAACTAAAATATTTGTCATTTATTAAAAAATGACTTAATATTATGTTATTCATCTATAAAATCAATTGCTATGCATCTTTTAACAAAAAACTGGAAATACAGCAATGACATTGGATTGCTCATCCTGCGTTTAATTTTTGGAATAATTTTGATTTATGGACATGGGGGAGGAAAACTGGGCGTAATATTTACCGGACAGGAAATACAGTTTATGGATCCGATAGGAATTGGCGCCGGTTTGTCTTTTCATCTGGCGGGTTTTGCTGAAGGCATTTGCTCCATTCTTCTAATATTTGGGTTGTTCTCAAGGATAGCAACGATTATTCTTACGCTCAATTTTATTGTGATTTTTTGTTTTCATGCTTTTATTGTGGGTGATGGATTTAATATTTTGGAACTTCGTTTTTTATATCTCTTCACTTTTGTTGCACTCACTTTCACAGGTCCTGGAAAAATTTCGTTGGATTACCTTTGGTTTCACAAGAAGGAATAGAGGAATGAATTAGCTTTCATGCAAAGGTGCAAAACTGCAAAGGATGTGATTAATGTTTTCACAGAATTTTTTATATCAACTTTTTGTGTACCTTGGTGGCCAAATTATGCTTTTAATAACCTTGCCGGCAAGGTGCATTGTGTTTATGACAATAGGATTAAGAGCAGTTTCTCGTAGTCATTATTGACAGGTAGCAAGACTTATTTTCAGGATAACAAAAAGATGTTTTTTGAGCATTTAAAAATTATTAATGCATGCAAGACACTGAATCCTTAACTTCTCTGTGGCCACTTCTTGTTTATGCGGGAGGTGTGGTATTATTGGTAGCTGTTATGCTTATTGTTCCTTATTTTCTTGGGGAGAGGCATAAAGAAACGGCTACGGATACCGTATATGAATCCGGTATTACCGAGACCGGAGATGCAAGGTTTAAATTCCCTATTCATTTTTATATTCTCGCCATGTTTTTCGTCATCTTCGACCTGGAGGTGGTGTTTATAGTGGCATGGGCTATCAATGCGAAGGCGCTGGGCTGGGCAGGATATATTGCTATAGCTACCTTCATTGGCTTATTGGTAGCCGTATTAATTTATGAATGGAAAATCGGTGCGCTTGATTTTGGACCTTCGGGAAAGAAAATTTTGAAACGGTATCATGAACGTTTTAAAACGGAACCTTATCAGATAACAGGTGATAATTCACCGGAAAATAAAACAGTAACAACATGAAATGGTGGACCACCAGAGCCAATGACCCGGTAAATAATCTTAAAGGTACCAGCTCAATGCAGGAAGCGGTGCAGCAATCTGTGGTGCTGACCACTATGGATTCTATGGTAAACTGGGGCAGGAAAAATTCTATATGGCCGTTTAACTTTGGGCTTAGCTGTTGCTATGTTGAAATGGCAACTTCCATTACCAGTAAATATGATGTCTCCCGGTTTGGTGCAGAAGTAATCCGTGGCACTCCCCGTGAAGCTGATATGATGATTGTGGCCGGAACAGTATTTATAAAAATGGCGCCTATTATCCGCAAACTTTATGAACAGATGATGGCGCCCCGCTGGATTATAGCGATGGGAGCATGCGCATCTTCCGGTGGAATGTATGATATTTATAGTGTGGTTCAGGGCGTAGATAAATTTATGCCGGTGGACGTATATGTTCCCGGCTGTCCTCCACGACCCGATGCCTTTCTGGAAGGGATAGTGATGCTGAGAGATAAGGTGGGGCAGGAAAAACGTCCGCTGAACTGGGTTATCGGCCCACAGGGGATAGTGAAGCCTGAAATGCCGTCTATGCGGGATATGAAACGTGAAGAGAGAAGAAAAATGACTGAAATCAGACCCCCGGATCAGGTATAAGTATAATTATTATGATTTCATTGAATACGCTGTTTTTTAATTTAAAGAGGAAATTTTAGATATGCCAGGTTACGAAGACATTGGTGAAAAAATAAAGATTCGGTTCCCGGAAGCTTTATTATATGAACAACCAACCCGGGACGAGTTTCCTACTCTTTGGATTGGCAAAGATTATATTGTTCCGGTATTAGGCTTCCTGAAAAGCGAAGCAGGTTTACAATTCAAATTTCTTTACGACCTGACTGCAATTGATGAACAGGCAAGGAATAACCGGCAGGGACAACCGGAAAGTCGTTTTACCATTGTATATCATTTACTGTCTTTTTCACGAAATCAGTTTTTACGTCTGAAAGTGGGGCTTCCGGAAGAACAGGCTTCCATCCCTACGGTTACAAGTGTATGGTCTTCTGCCAATTGGTACGAAAGGGAGGTGTATGATATGTTTGGCGTTAATTTTGAAGGCCATCCGCATCTTTCCAGGATTTTGATGCCCCGGTACTGGAAAGGCCATCCGCTTCAGAAGGCGCATCCGGCAAGAGCTACCGAGATGGGACAATTTACGCTCCCCGAAGAACAGATGCTGGAACAGCAGGATATATTGCAGTTTAAGCCTGAAGAATGGGGGTTAAGTTCTCATTCAAAAGATAATGAGGACTTCATGTTTTTGAATCTTGGGCCTCAGCATCCGGGCACGCATGGTATTCTGCGATTGATTTTACAAATGGACGGTGAGTCTATTGTAAATATAGTCCCTGATATAGGATTTCATCACCGGGGAGCAGAGAAAATGGGAGAACGACAATCATGGCATACCTATATTCCATATACCGACCGTGTAGAATACCTGAGCGGCGTTTTAAATAATCTGCCCTATGTAATGGCGGTTGAAAAAATGGGTGGAATAGACATTCCCGACCGGGCAAAAGTTATTCGGATCATGCTGGGTGAACTTTTCCGTATTTCAAGCCATCTGGTTTGGTATGGTACTTTCGCACAGGACCTGGGGATGATGACGCCGGTATTCCTTACTTTCTACGACAGGGAGAAATTATTTGGCATTATTGAAGCGATTTGTGGTGACAGGATGCACCCTAATTGGTTTAGAATTGGCGGTGTAGCACAGGACTTGCCCGAGGGGTGGGAACAACTGGTGAGAGATTTTGTGAAATATCTGCCACCCCGGTTAAAGGAATATGATAAGATGGTGATGAAGAACCATATCTTCAAAGCCAGAACAGTAGGAATTGGGGTGTATAATACAGAAGAAGCTATAGACTGGGGCGTTACAGGACCGGGCTTAAGAGCCACTGGCCTGGAATGGGATTTCCGCAAGAAACAGCCGTATTCGGGGTACGACCAGTTTGAATTTGAAGTTCCGGTAGCGGCAAACGGTGATTGTTATGACCGCGCCTGGATTCATGTGGAAGAAATGCGGCAGAGTATCCGTATCATTGAGCAATGTCTTAACAATATGCCATCCGGTCCTTATAAGTCACATCACCCGCTTACCACCCCTGCCGACAAAAAGCGGACCATGTACGATATTGAAACCCTTATAAATCATTTTGTGAATGTAACCTGGGGACCGGTAATTCCGGCTGATGAAGGATTTAGTTGTGTGGAATCCAGTAAGGGCAACAATGGATATTATCTGGTTAGCGATGGCAGTACTACCTCTTATCGTACCCGTATCCGCACTCCCAGTTTCCCGCATGTTCAATTTGTACCTCATTACAGTAAAGGATACACGATTGCAGACTTAATGGCTATACTGGGAAGTGTTGATTTTGTTTTGTCAGATATTGACAGATAAAAAATAATAATTGAATGGCTACTGAACAAATAATATCAAACGAAGCGAGAAAGGAAATTGAACAGTTGTTTCATCATCTGCCGCACAAACAGGCTGCCTGTATTGATGCTTTGAAAGTGGTGCAGAAATACAATCGCTGGGTTTCTGACCAGGCGTTGCAGGAACTGGAGCCTATTCTGGAAATGAGTGCTCACGAAATTGACAGTGTGGCCACTTTCTATAATATCATTTTCAGAAGACCAGTGGGCAGACATGTGGTATACCTGTGCAACAGTGTCAGCTGCTATATAATGGGCTATGAGGAAATCTATAAAACGCTGAAAGAAAAGATGCAGATTGATTTTGGTCAAACTACCAAAGACGATCGTTTTACCTTTCTTCCGATACCCTGCCTCGGCACCTGTGATCATGCGCCGGCAATGATTATTGACAAGGATTTATACCGTGACTTAAAGCCTGAAGCCTTAGATGCCATCCTGGCTAAATACGAATAAAGAAAATGGAACGACCACTAACAGAACATATCAAACAAGACGGCACCGCATTATCGCTTAAGGAATATGAGGCAGTAGGCGGTTATCAGGGATTGAGGAGTGCCTTGAAAATGACGCCTGCAGAAGTGATGAATTTGGTGAAGAATTCCAAACTGCGCGGACGTGGTGGAGCGGGCTTCCCTACTGGTGTAAAATGGAGCTTTGTACCCATGGGCGATCATGTTCCCACACCGAAATATATTGTAGCCAACGGAGACGAAATGGAGCCGGGTACTTTTAAAGACCGGTTGCTGATAGAAGGAAATCCGCACCAATTGATTGAAGGAATGATTATCAGTGCTTATGCTATTGGCGCAAGCATGAGTTTCATTTTTTTAAGATGGGCTTATCATGAGGCTGCAGACCGGATTACCCGTGCATTGGGAGAAGCTTATCAGGCGGGATATCTCGGAACTAATGTCCTGAGCAGCGGTTTCAATATTGACATGGATTTGCATACCAGCGTGGGAAGATATATCTGCGGAGAAGAAACCGCATTATTAAATGCCCTTGAAGGAAAACGTGCAAACCCACGCAACAAACCACCCTTTCCCCAGGTGAGTGGATTATTTGGCAAGCCCACTATTGTTAATAATGTCGAAACTTTTTGTAATATTCCCCATATCCTGGCAAAAGGTGCGGAATGGTATATTTCCCTGAGCAAATCGGAAGGCGGCGGAGGAACCAAATTATACGGTGCCAGCGGGAAGGTAAAACGCCCGGCTATCTGGGAATTACCCCTGGGCACCACCTTAGGAGAAATCTTTGAAGAACATGCAGGAGGTATGCAGGAGGGGTATAAGCTCCGCGGATTATTGCCGGGCGGTGCTTCTACTGATTTTCTTACACCCGACCACATGGGTATAAAAATGGACTTTGAAGAGGTAGCCAAGGCGGGCAGCAGGATGGGTACAGGCACTATCATTGTCATGGACGATAAGACCTGCCCTGTGGGCATGTGCTTAAATCTGGAACAATTTTTTGCACAGGAATCCTGCGGATGGTGTACACCCTGCAGAGAAGGATTACCCTGGACAGCAAAAATTTTATTGGCATTGGAAGAAGGAAAAGGGAAACCAGAGGATATAGATCACCTGACTTTTCAAACCCATTACAATGCACCGGGAAATACCTTTTGTGCATTAGCTCCGGGAGCTATGGAACCTTTGCAAAGCGCCTTAAAATATTTCCGGGAAGATTTTGACGAACATATCAATACACACCGCTGCAAGTATCACAATTGATACCTGCATTGAAAAATAATGGCTATGGCTAAAGTATTTATTGATAATAAAGAATATGAAGTTCCCAATGGTAAAAACATGCTGGAAGTATGTCTTTCCCTGGGAATGGATCTCACTTACTTCTGCTGGCATCCGGCTATGCATTCGGTAGGCGCCTGCCGCCAATGCGCGGTTACACAATACCGTGATGAAAATGATACCCGCGGAAAGCTCACGATGGCTTGTATGCTGGATGCCAACGAGGGCACCCGCATTTCTATACTGGATCAGAAGTCTAAAGATTTCCGCGCGGGTAATATTGAAGCCCTGATGATTAACCATCCCCATGATTGCCCCGTTTGTGATGAAGGCGGAGAATGTCACTTGCAGGATATGACCGTAATGAGCGGGCATAATTATCGCCGTTATCGCTTCAAAAAAAGAACCCATATCAATCAGGATCTGGGACCTTTTCTTAATCATGAGATGAACCGCTGCATTCAATGTTATCGCTGTGTTCGTTTTTACAATGATTATGCAGGCGGTAAAGACTTCGGTGTTTTTGCATCGAGCGGAAGGGTTTACTTTGGCAGAAGTGAGCCTGGGACGCTGGAAAATGAATTCAGCGGTAATCTGGTAGAAGTGTGTCCTACCGGTGTGTTTACAGATAAAACATTACGGAAGCATTATACCCGTAAGTGGGACCTTACCAGTGCGCCCTCAGTATGCCACCAGTGTTCTGTTGGTTGTAATACCCTGGCTTCAGAAAGATACGGCGGACTCCGGCGGATAATGACCCGGTACAACGGAGATGTGAATGGCTATTTTCTTTGCGACAGAGGACGTTTTGGTTATGAATATGTAAATGATGAAAAAAGATTAACCCGCACAGCTCAAAGGGAGAATGTTTCTGGACAGGAAGCCTTCGGGTCAGTGCAGGCATTGATAGGGTCTAAACCCGGGATGATTGGTATTGGCTCCCCAAGAGCGTCTTTGGAATCCAACTTTATGCTGAAACGATTGGTAGGAGCTGAGAATTTTTATCAGGGAATTCCTAATACGGAAGCGGGTGTGGTAAATACTGTGCTCCATGTTTTGCAAAACGGAAAGGTACATACACCGTCTCTGAAAGAGATAGAGAGCTATGATACTGTCTTTATCCTTGGTGAAGATGTCACTAATTCAGCGCCCATGATAGCCCTCTCCCTTCGCCAGGCGGCAAAAAACCTTCCCCGTCAGAAAGCGTATGATTTAAGAATACAAACATGGAATGATGCGGCAATCCGTGAAGTGGTTCAGGGAGAAACCGGGCCCTTCTTCATAGCTACCCCTTATGCTACGAAACTGGAAGATATCGCTTCTTCCGCCTTTCATGGAGATACTTCAGGTCTGGTGGCGCTTGGAAAGAAAATTGCAGCATATATTCAAAAGGGGGGACAGGAGGCAGGGAATGATGCTGCATCTGAATTTGCATCAAATACCGCCAGGGCGCTAAGCGCTTCCAGGAAACCTTTAATTGTTTCAGGTTCGGGCATGATGAGTAAAGCAATTGTAGAATGTGCGTCAACTATTGCCGGTGCATTAAAGGATGCCGGAAAAGACGCAGGGATTGTGTTTGCTGTTCCCGAAGCCAATTCCCTTGGATTAGCCATGATTGGTGCATCGGGTGCACTAAATGAAGCGTTTGAACGGGTTTCAAGAGAAGATAATATCACCGCAGTAGTATTGGAAACGGATTTATTTTACCGTGCGGAAAAGAAGGTCGCTGATGATTTCCTGCGTAGCTGCCATAAAACTATTCTAATTGATACCCTGGAAAACCAAACGACTCCGGCGGTTGATTTTATCCTTCCGGCAGGCAGTTTTGCTGAAGCAGATGGTACATTAGTCAATAACGAGGGCAGAGCACAGCGTTTTTACCAGGTTTTTCAGCCTAAGAATGAAATGAAAAGTAGTTGGGCCTGGTTGGATATGATGGTTCATCAAACAGCGGAAGCCCGTCCTTTTGATGCTATAATTGCAGAGATGACGACTGCTATTCCTGCTTTTGAAAAAATTAAGATTTTGGCGCCTCCTGCCGATTATCGGATAGGCACCCAAAAGATACCACGTCAAACGCACAGGTTTAGTGGCCGTACTTCAATGAATGCCAATGTAAGCGTACATGAACCCAAACCGCCGGTGGATCAGGATTCACCCCTGAGCTATACCATGGAAGGGTATCAGGGAAAGCCCCCTTCGGCAGACATCCCCTATTATTGGGCTCCCGGATGGAATTCAGTGCAGTCTATTAATAAATATCAGATCGAAGTGGGTGGTCCATTGCACGGAGGCAATCCTGGAATACGCTTAATAGAGGCTAAAGAAAATGGGACCTCTGTCTTTGAAACGGATTCAGCACCTGCTTCTAATGCGGGATTTGAGATCCTTCCCGAATGGAATATTTTTGGATCCGGGGAGATGAGCGCCCTGAGTCCGGCAGTAGCAAAACGGATTCCGGAAGCAAGAGTGGCCATTTCAGAACGTGCATTGAAGAATAGTGGACTGTCAGGAACGGAAAAAATAAAGATCAGCTATGGCACGGGAGAAATTTCGCTGGCGGTGAAGGTTGATAATAGTTTGCCGGACAACGTCTTACTGCTGCCGAAAGGGTTTAAGGAAACCGTGGGATTGGAATTTCCGTTGCATGGAAATATCGCCGGAGTATAAGAAGGAAAAGAAATTGGAGAAAATCTTAAAATAATTAAATATAGGCTATGAACGAAGTCTGGGTTCATATTTTGATTATTGTTTGCGTATTATTGGGTACGGTAACCATTGCCGCAGGACTGATTTATGTGGAGAGAAAGATGCTGGCAGTATGGCAGCAACGTTTGGGTCCAAACCGGGTAGGTCCTTTTGGCATCCTCCAGGTATTGGCAGATATGATTAAAATCTTTTTTAAAGAAGACTGGATTCCGTCTTTCGTTGATAAAAAGGTTTTTATCATCGCGCCTACTATAATAATGCTCAGTATTCTGATGAGTTTTGCAGTAGTTCCATTTGCTCCGGGCTGGGTAGTGGCAGACCTGAATATCGGATTATTATTTTTTCTGGCTATGTCTTCCTTAGGCGCTTATACTATCATCCTGGCAGGATGGGCCTCTAATAATAAATATTCGCTTTTAGGTGGAGTGAGGGGCGCTGCTCAGATGATTTCCTATGAAGTGTTTATGGGTTTGTCTCTCATGGGAGTTGTTTTGCAAGCCGGATCCTTTAATCTCACCGATATTGTGAACGCCCAGAAAGGCATGTGGTTTGTAGTTCCGCAGTTTGTGGGTTTTGTTATTTTTTTAATAGCCGGAGTTGCAGAAACCCATCGTTTACCTTTTGATCTGCCGGAAGCTGAAAGCGAATTGATTGCAGGGTATCACTCTGAATATTCGGGGATGAAGTTTGGGATGTTCTTTGTTGGAGAATATTTGGGTATAACACTGGTATCCAGTCTTATAACAGTTTTGTTTTTTGGTGGCTGGTTAGGTCCTGCTTTTCTGCCACCGATTATTTGGTTTATTATTAAGATGTTCGCTTTTATATTATTCTTTATCTTATTGCGGGCTACATTGCCAAGGCCAAGGTATGACCAGTTAATGAGTTATGGATGGAAATTGCTGTTGCCACTGGCTTTGTTGAATGTGCTGGTAACAGGTGCAATTGTTTTGTCAACAAACTAAAAAAATTAATTATGCTAAGCAGCGTACGTTCTTTATGGTTGGTTTTTTTGAAAATGTTCCGTAAAAGGGTTACGATAAGATATCCTGAAGAAAAGCCTTATCTGGCACCGAGATGGAGAGGCAGAATAGTACTTACGCGCGATCCGGATCACAACGAAAGGTGTGTGGCCTGTAATCTTTGTGCAGCAGTATGTCCAACCGATTGTATCTCTCTGCAGGCAACGGAGGATGAGAATGACAGAAGGTATCCGGAATATTTTCGTATCAATTTTTCCAGGTGCATATTTTGCGGGCTTTGTGAAGATGCCTGCCCTACATATGCTATCCAGTTGATTCCTGACTTTGAAATGGGAGAGTATAACCGCCAGAATCTGGTGTATGAAAAGCAAGATTTACTGATTGACGGTATGGGTAAATATCATGGTTATAGTTATTACGAACAGGCGGGTGTAGCGGTAGGTGTAAAGCCTAAAGGCGGGGGTGAAAATGAGAGTGAGCCGGTTGATGTGAGAACATTAATCCCTTAACAGAAATAAGACAATTCGAATGAATATTATTTTTTACATCGCTGCGCTTGTTGCGCTGGTAGCTACAGTAATGGTGGTTACCCGAAAAAATGCGGTACATGCCCTGTTGTATCTGATTGTATCCTTACTGGCTGTGAGTGTGATATTTTTTATCTCCGGCGCTCCCTTTGTTGCTGCTCTGGAAGTAATCGTGTACGCCGGCGCTATTATGGTGTTGT
>CAZFGP010000155.1:0-10182 GCA_964518685.1 uncultured Terrimonas sp. | reverse complement strand
TTTCCATAGCTGTGTTATCCTGTAATATAATCGGATAAAACCCATCAGCTCCCGCTTCCTTATATATTTTTCCGCGGCGTATTGCTTCTTCCAAAATTGTTTCTCCCGGAAATAAATCTGGCTTTAAATACACATCGGTTCTGGCATTGATGAATAACGGAATACCCTGGCTTGTTGCAATTTTTCTAAACAACGCTATTCTTTCTGCCTGCAGTTCTGCGCTTAGTAAACTTTGGTTATCGTGACGGGTATCTTCCAGATTTATACCCACTATACCGGTGTCCAGCAGTTGTTTCGCATTTTCTGAAAATAGTCTAAGATCAGAAGCATAGCCGCTTTCTATATCAGCCGTTACAGGAATGTTTACTGCCTCCACAATCTTTTTTAAGACATTTGTAACCATTGCAAAAGGCATTATTTCACCATCCTTATACCCATTGCTGTATGCTATGGCGGCACTTGCCGTGGCTACAGCGCCATAGCCAAGGCTCTCCAGCAAAATTGCACTTAAGGGATCCCATACATTAGGAAGCACCAGTATGTTTTCATTGTGATGTAATTGATGTAATGTTTTTCCTTTTTGGTCACGAGTAAAATTTGTGGCAGACATATCCTTATATTTTAATAGTTATAGTCTCGTTTTTTGATTTATCCCTCCCTTTTCATATAGCTTAAGGTGCCATTCACAATCGTTGCCGCGGATGTGTAAGGATGTTCTTCTGATTTACCGATTCCCATAATGTGAATAACGGTCCATCCTTTTGCTTTTAAAAAATCAGATACCAACGATCGGTGACATCGCCACCATAAAGCTTCGGAGCACATATAAGCGGTGCGATATTTTCGGGCTAACGTTTCCAGAGAAGCCATACCGGTTTTAAATTCAGCCGTCTCCATGTAATCTGCGTAGCCACGAAAAGCAGGGTGTCTCCAGGCTGTATTTTTAGAATCTGCCATTACCCTTCTTCTGCCGCCAAGTGCTTTGAGATGTGTATATTGTATTCCATTTTCCGGCATACTGATTTGCAGGGCCTCTTTATTGAATTGTGGAAACTTGCGGGATCCCGGATAACTTCTGATATCAGCTACCCATTCAATTTGAAAAGAACGTAACATGGCAACCATCTCTTCCAGAGAATGTGTGGAATGTCCAATGGTCCAGATGGTATTTTGTAATTCCATATGGTTTTTGCCATAACAGCGGATCCTATCCCGGAACTGTATTTTTAACAGCGAAATTATGTGTCATGGAATCCTGTATTTCACGGTGATAAATATATGAGGGAAATTCAGTTTTTATGATCAAAGCTCCTGATTGCCGGGCTTTCTCAAAAAAATCTGCATCATGGCCAAGGGGGATTCCACTAAAGCCTTTTAACCGTAAAGCAAGTTCTCTTTTTATAAAAAATGTGCCGCCGATAACACAATCTTTTAAATGAATCATTTTTTCAACATTAAATCTGTCGGGTACAAAAGGACTTCCTTTTATTGCAACACCTCCGTGTAAAAGATCAATCAGGTTATTTTCTGCTAAGAGTGCTTTTCTTTCAGCAAGATGATTAGGACTATACTCATCATCAGAATCTAAAAAAGTAATGTATCTTCCTATTGATAAAAAGATGCCTGTATTTTTTGCTTCTTCACATCCTTTATTTTCCTGCCTGAAATAAGAAATAGGATATTCTTTTTGCAGAAATGGAATTACTATCTCCGGCGTATTGTCGGTGCTTCCATCATCCACTATTATTGCCTCCCAGTCTTTTTCTGTTTGATCAATCAGAGACTGTATGGCTCTGGGAAGGAGATTCGCTCTGTTGTAGGAAGTGATGATTACCGAAAAAAAGGGAGAATGAAAAGGCAATTCGGTATCCTCTGCCCGATTCATATTCTTAATAGAGATCATTAATTACAAAATTAAGACTTGTCCATTATATTATTCCGTTTCCGGAAGTAATACCCGATCTCGTAAATGCCACAAAACTCATTTTGAAAACTGCCCCGGATCATTTTGCTTTTTCCACAGCCTCCATTTCATCCATAGCCAGAGCAGAATGTGCGTAAGCTGCGCCTGCACGCATTTCTGCTGCTACCCATACCGCTTCTATGATTTCCTCCTTGCTGGCTCCTTTTTGCATAGCCTGTGCTGTATGGGAGTGAATGCAATAGGGGCATTGGGTTACATGAGCAACCGCCACTGCAATCAATTGTTTTGTTTTTTCCGGCAAGGCGCCTTCTTTGAAAACCGTTCTGCTAAAATTGCGCCAGGCTTCTATATTTTGTGGAGCAAGGGCCGCTCTCTTTTCTGCATTTTCCCGGGTTGCATTTACATACAAATGTTCACTTTTCATGATGATTATCTTTTAATTATACTTATTCAAAATTTTTTACGGGGATAATAAACAAGGGAATTGTACTGTGTCGGAGCACTTTTTCCGCAACACTGCCGAGCAGGATTT
Source organism: uncultured Terrimonas sp. (assembly GCA_964518685.1). Taxonomy (GTDB): domain Bacteria; phylum Bacteroidota; class Bacteroidia; order Chitinophagales; family Chitinophagaceae; genus Agriterribacter. The sequence continues at coordinate 7,726 of CAZFGP010000155.1, read as the reverse complement.
TGTTTAGTCCGTGCCTGCTGTGGGTCCCCAATACAATTATATCCGCTTTCAGGGCTTTTGCCGCTTCCAAAATACCATCCCCCGTATCTCCTTCTTCCACAACGGTTTCAATAACATTATCTCCCAGATGCTGTTTCATTTGTTCAAGGTAATCCTGAGCCGCCTTTTTTATCACTTCAATGGGGGTAGTTTCCAGAATTCCTGCATTGTTGAAGGCATCCAGCCCCAGGACAGGAGAGTAGCTGCGGGAAGAATAATAAATAGCATCGGTAGTAACGTGGAGTAAAGTTGTGGCTGCATTCATGGACTTAGACAAAGCATATCCCGTTTCTGCTACTTTTTGAGCCGTTGGTCCGTAATCGAGCGCAATTAAAACTTGTTTCATTTGTAAAAAGTTTATTGTTGTTGATGAGATATTACTTATGCAGATAAATTAATTCTGCACAGGTGTTCATTCCTATAGAATGAATGCCTCTTGTGTATCAGCTCGATTCCTTTGTCAGAAGCTTCTTTGTTTTTGAAATGATGTTTTCAACAGAAAAGCCGTATGCTTTCATTATTTCTTTTCCGGGAGCAGACTCTCCAAACTGGGTAACCCCAATTACGGTACCCTCATCACTTACATATTTGCTCCATCCTAATGGGGAGCCGGCTTCCACAGCTATTCTTTTTCGTATGGTTGAAGGGAGAACTTTTTCCTTGTATTTATCACTTTGTTTGTCAAACAATTCCCAGGAAGGAAAACTTACCACACGAGCCTGTATAGCTTCTTTTTTTAATTCTTCCTGCGCTTCCAAAAGCAGGTAAACCTCACTGCCTGAACCCATTAAAATTATTTGAGGTTCACCATCGCTATCTGATAAAATATAGGCGCCCTTTTCAAGTTCCTGAGCTTTCGTATATTTTTCCTGATCAATTACAGGCACTTCCTGACGGGTGAGAATAATAGCTACCGGTCCGTTGCTGTGTTCCAGGGCTACACGCCAGGCCTGTACGGTTTCATTGGCATCAGCCGGACGAATAGTGGTGAGGTTAGGAACAGACCTTAAACCGATCAATTGTTCCATCGGTTGATGGGTAGTGCCGTCTTCGCCTAATCCGATGCTATCATGCGTATAAATAAAGACAGGTCTTATCTTCATAATGGCTGCCAGCCTTACAGGAGGGCGCATGTAGTCGTAGAAGATAAGAAATGTGGCGCCATAAGGAATAATACCCCTGGTGAGCGCCATACCATTTAAAATAGCGCCCATTCCGTGCTCTCTGATACCGAAGTGGAAATTCCTTCCTTTGCGTTCCTGAGCGCTAAAAGAGGCAAAACCTTTAAGATTGGTATCAGTGGATGGCGCCAGATCTGCCGATCCTCCAATCAGTAAAGGCAGTTTGGCGGCAATGGCATTTAACATTGCACCCGATGCCTTTCTGGTGGCTATTCCTTTTGCATCCGGCTTAAATACCGGCAAATCGTCCTTCCAGCCCTGAGGTAACTGACCTCTGCTGAAGGCTTCGTATTCCCCGGCTTCAGCGGGATATTTTTGCCTGTACTGTTCAAATTTTTTATTCCAATCCTTTTCTTTTTGTATGCCTGATTCTCCTTTCTCTTTGTAATAAAATTGAACTTCCTGAGGTACTATAAAATGCTGATCGGGATCAAACCCAAAATTTTCTTTTACTAATCTTACCTCTTCCTTACCCAGAGGGGCGCCATGTGCAGCAGCAGTATTTACTTTGTTAGGGCTGCCAAAACCAATTTGAGTACGCACTCTGATCAGGGAGGGTCGCAGCTTCTCTTTTTTTGCATTTTCGATTGCAGCAGCAATTGCTCCGATATCATTTCCGTCATCCACCGATTGTACGTGCCATCCATAGGCCTTAAATCGTGCTTCTACATCTTCATCAAAAGCGAGTGCAGTGTCGCCTTCTATGGTGATATGGTTATCATCATATAAATAAATGATCTGACCTAATTGAAGATGACCCGCAACAGACGCTGCTTCTGAGGAAACGCCCTCCATCAAATCTCCATCACTGCAGATGGCAAAAATATGATAATCAAAAAGAGGCAAATCCGGTTTGTTATATCGGGCTGCAAGAAATTGTTGTCCTATTGCCATCCCCACCCCATTCGCAAATCCCTGGCCTAAAGGCCCGGTAGTAACCTCCACACCGGGGCACAATCCATATTCGGGATGTCCGGCTGTTTTACTGTGCATCTGACGGAAATCTTTTATATCATCCATTGTTACATCATAACCCGTAAGGTGCAGGTAGCTGTATTGAAGCATGCAGGCATGACCGCAGGACAAAATAAACCGGTCTCTGTTAGGCCACTCAGGATTCTTAGGATTATAATTCATTGCCTGCGTCCAAAGTACGTGCCCAATTGGCGCAAGCGCCATTGGCGTACCGGGGTGTCCTGAATTTGCCTTCTGTACTGCATCCGCACATAATATGCGAACGGTGTTAATTGCTTTCTGTTCTATTGAACCCATGTTGCATTTGTTTTAATTTTCTTAAAGATGAGGTATAGAGAAGGGCGTAATACTTGCTGCAATTTAACACTTATTAGGAATACTTGCTTATTGTTTAGGGTGCATCCCGAATTTTCGCTCCATCTTCGGCATTCCGGTCGGTGGGACACCGACCGGTAGTGGGAGATTTTTTTTAATCATAGCAATCCTCACCCGCCTGCGAAAATATGGGATGCACCCATTGTTTATCTGAATAGGCTATTTGCATACAAAAAATTTTCCGGATAATTATCCGTAAGAAAGCGAGAAAGAAATCCTGTATTTACAGCATACTCCGATACATTTGTAATTGCCCCTTCCATATCTCTTCATTGGAAAAATTATCTTTTACAAATGCCCGCCCGTTCCTGCCATACTGTTGTCTTAGCTGAGGCTGTTCTATCAGTTTTTTAAGAATAGAAACCAACTCGTTTAGATTTTCCTTTTCGAACAATTCCCCGTTTATTCCTGGGAGAACGGCATCCCTGCATCCGGGGATATCCGAGGCAATTACCGGAATTTCCATAGCTGCGGCTTCAATCAATACATTGGGAAATCCTTCCCGCAGAGAAGGCAGAACCAGGATGTCTATCATGCCATAAAACGCAGTCAATTCGTGCAATTTTCCGAGATAAGAAATTTTCTCATTGTGGTACAACTGGTGTAACCATTCCCGTGAGAAAAGATTTTCTTCTATAATGGGACCCGCTATCACCATCCGTAAAGAGGGATAGTCTTTTACCAATGTATTAAAAGCTTCAAAAAGAAGATCAATCCCTTTGTCTTTAGAAAGGCGTCCTGCAAAACCGAGGATAATATTTTCCTGTTTCAGGCCCAGGCTTTGCGCCAGTTGTTTACTTGATGTTGCAACTGTACTTTTTCCCCGAAACATTAATAAATCAATACCATTAGCGCTCCCTTTTCCAATAACAATACCTTTACCGGAAGGAAGGATTCCTCTGTTTTCAGCATGCAACTTTAACGTGTGACTCACAACCAGCACTTTTTGAGCAATTCTGCAGGATATTTTTTCGGAAATACTGATGAGTTGTCGCAAAACTCCTTTTTTTGTATCAGATAAGAGTCCGTGAAGGGTAAATATAACATTCTTTTGCCTGGTCAGCCAGCAAGCCGTTGTTATTAGAAATCCTGATTTGGGATTACCCGCATTTACAATATCCGGTTTTTCGCGCCGTAGAATATATAGGATTCGCAGGAGTTGAAAAAAATCTGTAAGCGGGGTTATTTTTTTAGTAAAATTAATGGTCAGGAGTTTTGCCTTTTCGTCCCTGGCTAACCAGCTTATCTCCTCTCCAGGACCACTGATAATAAGCACTTCAAAACCGTTTTCCACTAAAAATCTCACCTGTCCTTTTAAAAAGTTGGCGCAAAACGAACTCGAAACACCTAGAAGTATCTTGGGCATAATTGTGAATATCGTTTAAAAATAATCTATCAGCAGAATTACAGAAAAATTATTTGCTCTAAAGTGTAAAAGATTATTTTAGTATTGCAGAATTACTCACCTTTTAATCTGATCACTTTTGTTATTTAATATAATAGCAGGAACGCTCTATTTTCTCGTCTTCAGTTTTCTCACCTTTAGGATTGTTCTTAAAAAGTGGGGAAAAACAGAAGCCTGGTGGATGACCGTTGCTTTTGCGTTCAAGGTGACCGCAGGGATGATTTATGGCTATTTATATGCTCATTATTTTGAAGTGAGTGATAGCTGGGCCTATTTTGAGGAATCGCTTCTGGATTATCATGAGGTATTGCATCATCCGTCTTCTATTTTTTCATATAAAATATCATGGCAGCATTTTTGGGAGCCTTTTTCTTCTAGTCACAATGCTTTTTGGAGTAATGCAGGAGAAAACTTATTAATTAAATTACTGGTGCTGTTTAATGTTTTAAGTGGTGGGAATTATTATATTAATGTTATTCTTTTTAATGTATTTTCTTTTTTGGGACTTTGTTTTCTTTATTTAACTGCCAGAGCCTATATAAGAGGTAATACCCGGCTTTTGTTCATGACTATTTTTTTTCTTCCCGCCTGTCTTTTTTGGAACAGCGGAATAGACAAAGATGGATTAATAGTATTTTTTACCGGGGTCTTAATATTTGCCGTGCATCGTTGTATTTCGAAATCAGTAAATTTTCAGCGAATAACGGTAATGCTTATCAGTGCCGCTTTCCTTCTTTTGTTACGGAATATTAATGCTGTTTTATTATTACCGGCGCTAATTGCATGGTGGATAAGCGCAAAGATGAAGAAGGTTTCGTGGTTGCCTTTTCTGCTGATTTATAGTTTTTGTATTTTGTTTTTCTTTGGCTCGGTCTATCTCCCCTCCAATTTTAATCTGCCCCGTCAACTTGCAGTGAAGCAGCACTTGTTTCTGCAACTGGAGGCAGGTACTGTTTTGCCACTTACTCCGCTGAAACCTGATTTCCTGACTTACCTTAAGGTTTTACCCGAGGCTGTTAACCATGTTTTTTTTCGTCCCTATATAACCGAAATCAAAAGTCCGTTTCATTTGATGGCTTTTATGGAATTACTGCTAATTATCGGCTTTCTTCTCTTCAGTATGTGGAAAGCCCGCAAACAGCAGATGCGGTCTCTGCTTCAACCATTTTCTTTATTTGCAATTCTTGTTGCCCTGAGTGGATTATTATTAATTGGCTTCACAGTTCCTTTTCCGGGGGCCATAATCCGTTTTAGAGCTTTATATGATGCGTTGCTGGTGATCCCCTTTATTGAACTTATAAGGACAAAAAAATAAATAAAATATTAATGTAATATATTTATTTTGATGAAAAAAACATTTATTATTAATGTTCTGGGATTTTTTTTGGAAAAATATTCTGAAAATAAAAATTCTTTATAGTTTTACATCATTATCCTGTTACATTTTTATTAATTATATGTCAAAAATAAATTTAATGGAATCATTACGATTTAATGCAATAAATTATTTGTCTGGTTCGGTTAAGGAAGTTTTAATAGAAGGAGGGGGGAAGATTACCAGCATATTTGGTGAAAATGTTTTTACTATGAAGACTGCCCGTGAATACCTGAGTGATGAAGCCTACAAGAGTCTGGTTGCGGCAATCAGGACGGGGAAGAAGATTGATCGGACGATGGGAAATTATATTGGTGCAGGACTACGGCATTGGGCGGAAGCAAAAGGGGTAACTCATTATACCCATTGGTTTCAGCCATTAAATGGCGCTACAGCCGAAAAGCATGACTCTTTTTTCACATTAAAGAGTGATGGAACGCCGATAGAAGAGTTTGACGGAGCAGCGCTGATTCAGCAGGAACCCGATGCTTCCTCTTTTCCTTCAGGAGGGCTTAGGGCTACTTTTGAAGCCAGAGGTTATACTGCATGGGATCCAACCTCACCCATATTTATTATGAATATAGGCGATGCAAATACCCTTTGTATCCCCACAATATTTGTATCTTATACCGGAGAGTCTCTCGACTCCAAAACGCCACTCTTACGATCTTTAGAGGCGTTGAATAAAGCGGCTGTGGAGGTATGTAATTATTTCGACAAGAACATTAGTAAAGTAACGGTTACCCTGGGTTGGGAACAGGAATATTTTGTGGTGGATGCAGGATTGGCTAATGCCCGTCCTGATCTGCTGATGACAGGCAGAACAGTATTTGGTCATGCACCGGCAAAGGGGCAACAATTAGACGATCATTATTTTGGCTCAATACCGGAAAGGATTTATGCTTGCATGAAGGATTTTGAAGATGAAGCCTATAGATTAGGCATTCCTTTACGTACGCGTCATAATGAAGTAGCGCCTGCCCAGTTTGAGTGTGCTCCAATTTATGAAGAAGCGAATCTGGCAGTGGATCATAATATTCTGCTGATGGATTTGATGACTCGTATTGCAAGACGTCATAACCTTACCATGCTGCTGCATGAAAAACCTTTTTCAGGTATAAATGGCAGTGGGAAACATAACAACTGGAGTATGCAGACCGATACGGGTATTAATCTGCTGGCTCCCGGGAAGACGCCAAAGACCAACCTGATGTTTCTCACCTTTTTTGTAAACGTCATCAAAGCGGTTTATGATTATGCCGGTTTGCTCCGGGCGTCCATTGCATCTGCCGGTAATGATTACAGATTGGGTGCCAATGAAGCGCCCCCTGCAATCATATCTGTTTTCATTGGAAAATATCTAAATGAGGTATTGAACGAAATTAAAAACCGGGTTGGAGAAAATTTTACGGAACAAGATGAAATGCTGCTCAAGCTGGATATTCACAAAAATATCCCCGAACTATTATTGGATAATACCGATCGCAACCGCACTTCTCCATTTGCCTTCACAGGGAATAAATTCGAGTTTCGTGCTGTTGGCTCCACTGCTAATTGCGGAATTCCGATGACAACACTGAATGCTATAGTAACAAAAACCCTGTCTGATTTTAAAAAAGAGGTAGACGTGTTGATCGAAAAAGGGGATAGGAAGGAGATTGCACTTATGCAGGTGATTAGCGAATACATTGCCAGTTCGGAAAAAGTATTGTTTGAAGGCGATGGATATAGAGAAGAATGGGAGCAGGAAGCGGCAAGAAGAGGGTTACCCAATATAAAAACGACACCGCTGGCTTTAGATGCCTTACTGACAAAAGAGGCTGTAACATTATTTGGCGAATTAGGAATTTATAATCATTCTGAACTGGAAGCAAGGCATGAAATTGAATTGGAGAAATATATTAAGAAAGTGCAGATTGAAAGCAGGGTTATGGGAGAATTATGTACCAGCCATATCCTGCCCAGCGCTGTAAAATACCAGAATATTCTTATTGAGAATATTAAAGGCTTAAAAGATTTAGGATTGCCGGAGTTGTCCTATATCAATCAAATGCAGATTCTCAGTAAAATATCTGAACATATTGCGCAGGTAGCCGCGGGCGTTGAAGAAATGATTGAAGCCCGGAAAAAAGTGAATAAAATAGAGAACACCCGTGAAAAGGCGATCGGCTATCAATCTCAGGTAAAAGAGGTGTTTTTTGACCGGATACGCTATCATGTAGATAAATTAGAATTATTGATAGACGACCAATATTGGACACTGCCGAAATATCGGGAATTGCTGTATCTCAGGTAAAAGAGTTTGGTGTAATTAGTCTTTAAAAATCATTGTTGTCCGATTAAAATCGGGTTAAAAAGGGCTGTATTCCTTTGTGG
>CAZFGP010000154.1:0-10253 GCA_964518685.1 uncultured Terrimonas sp. | reverse complement strand
ACTTCGCCCCGAAGGGGATTTTAACCTGTTGCACTTATTTGTTGAACTTAGGTTCCTTTATTATTTTCTTTTTGGATCAACACCCAAGTTAACTGGCAATTCAAGGTTATTCCTTCAAGCTAAAACATACATTTCTTTTCCTTTTGTAAGAACAAGCGTATTCTTCCTTATATCAGCACTTATATTCAGCATTATCTGGAAATCCCAATCCAGAACCGCGATTTTGGCGTTCGCCGTTTTAATTGTATCCTTTTTTTTAACAGAACAAAAAAGGATATCATTTTCCCGGCTTAGAAAAACATCCATAGTGACGATCTTACTGACCTCCTTAATAATTATTGGAATCACCGGATTGATAGGAACATATTTCATACATATAAAGCAAATGTCTGCCTGGGGCCGATTGATGATGTCGGACATTGCCCGAAGCCACCTCCGGGAACATTTCTTGCTCGGAACAGGTATTGGTCAATTCACATGGTATTATCCTCAATGGCAATCTCAATACTTCGCAACACACGCTGTTGTACCCTCAAACTATTTTCTCAGTGCGGATGAAAGCTATATAATTTTCAATGAATACCTGCAGCTTTTTGAAACAGTCGGTATATTTGGATTTCTGAGTATGCTCCTGGCCTTCATACTTTTTATCCAATCAAAATCAAGAGTCCATTCGGAACTGCTAAAATCAGTAAAGCTAACGGTAGTTGTAATTCTTGCCTGTGGTTTTACTTCATATCCTTTTCATGTGAATTTTATGCTATTGCTATTAGGTTTTTGTTTCATTACAGCAGGTATTGTAAACGAAAATAAGAATCGCCTTTTTTTTCAGAAATGGGTTCATACATCCCGTTTCATAATCAGCCGGTTATTACCAATAGTTGCGATGCTGATCTCTGGCTATGTGGCAGTGTTAAGTATCATGAATTACAATGCAAAAACTGATTGGGATAATTTACGCAATCGCCTGACCGGCAGCAGAGATGAACGTAAGTTAGAATATTGTAGAATTCAGACAAGTCTAAAAAATGATGCTAAACTTCAAGTTGAATATGCTTCCTTTCTCCTGGAAGACAAAAAGGACATTCAAAAAGCCATCATAGTACTGGAAAGTTCCCAAAAACAATTTATCTCAAGAGTCAGCACCGAAGCATTGGCCTTGGCATACAAGGATATAGGCAAACCTAAGCAGGCTATAGATAAATATGAATGGTTGTGCAATTTTCTGCCGAATAAGTTTGAGCCCAAATATCAACTATTGAACCTTTATAAAGAAAATAATGATACAGCAAATATTCTAAAAATTGGTGAAAAAATACTAACTATGCCAGTCAAAATATCTTCAAATAAGATAGAAACCATCAAAAATGAAACACTAAAAATGGTAGAGTCAATAAAGTCATCTTTCTAAGTGATTTCATGTATGGGCAACTTCTCCCTGTTAACTAAAATGAAATTTTCAATTTACTGTGAGGAACAATTTTTGTTATACCACAATTATATCGCATTAAGATATTAACACCTCCCCCAAAGCATATAATGTATGAAACGCTCTTTAACCAACCTACTGTATATCATCATCTTACTTACCAGCTTTCCGCTGTTATCACGTTCCCAATCTGTTATACAGGGCAAGATAAACGATGCAAAAGGAACTTCATTTACGGTGTACTTATCCAACTTAGAAGACTTTGGGTACACCTCAAAGGTTTTTGATTCCTGCATTATTCATCCGGATGAAAATTTCAAATGCAATATCGCGATGGATAACGATACTTTCCGGATCATCAGGTTCAGGATTTCTTCATCAGGTCCCAACTATTCCAACCAGGACGGGTTTCATGATAATACCATCTTACTGCCCATACGGCGCGATTCCACTATTTCCTTAACAGCAGATGCCGACAGCCTGTTTTATTCTGTTTCTTTTCCCGACAATCCGAATATAGAAGCTCTGTTCGGTAATCTTCGTACCATTAAAAAAGACCTGAAAGCGTGGACCCGGTCTGCACTCGAAACGCTTAAAAAAACAGGAGATAAGGAAAAGGAAGCATTAGTACAAAGATTCCAGGATACCGTAAAGATATTCAGTAATAACCAATAAGCGGGTTATGCCAGGTTAATTAATGAAGAAAGCAATATGTATAATGTTGTCTACGCCCTGCAGGAATATTTTATCGCCACCGGCAATTCATACCAGGATGCGTTTCTGAAAAAGACAATGGAAAAGTTGGATAGCCGTTTACTGCTTGTTGAAAACTATAAACAAAAAAACACCACGAATACTTATATCAATGAGCATATCAACAACATCATGGATTCCGCTCTTTTTTTACCTTTAGGCTCACAAAAAGACTGGAAGAAAGGCTTAAAAAACAAAGACGCTGTTATCATATTCTGGGCAAGCTGGTGCGGCCCGTGCAGGCAGGCTATCCGTTCCCAAATTAAAGATACCTATCCCTCCGCCCGGAAAAAGAAGATTGAATTTATAGCCGTTTCTGTGGATCAGGATTCATGGAGAGCAAAGTCTGCTTATAAAGAAGATAGGGCGAAATGGCCCCAGTTTATAGATGTAAACGGAGTATTCGGGCGGCTCGAGCTTCATTTTATACCTCATTACCTTGCCTACTCTCACGAAAACAAAACATTCACCATTTTCAACAGTTTTACTGAGGCATATAACAACCTGGATGTTTACCCTCGGTAAGTAGTAAGACATACTTCATTATAATCGCACTGTATCCCTCCGATAAACGCCGTTGCGTTTAAGGATAGAGTAGCTACTTTTTTAGCTCAACAACTCTTTGTTGATATTTTTTCTCCGCGTTGTATGCCTGCACGTAGCCGTGTGCGTTAGCTGGCAACGCTGCGGTATGTGGAGTACCATTGGTTGAAATTAAAATTCCTGTTATATCTATATGGCGTAGATTAATCGAACAACGACGATGACTGATGCCTCGCAGATTCCGGCTCACGCGCAAAAGCGCGTCTGGATGAGACTGCGGAGAAGTAAAGATGAGATGATCTGCTATTGTACTGAGTGGAAGGGCGATAAGGATTTCAGTAACTTATAATCCGGGACATAGCCCCGGAAGAACATAGTAGTCCGAAGTCAGAGACTTCGGACAGCCGGGTGGCTCCCGGCATTTCGATGCCTGCAATTTCCAGACAATCTAAAGCCGCCGCAACCCCCATCTTTATGATCCGGCTCATCCGGCGGATCATTTTAGCGTCAATCCGTGCGGTATAATCGGGTTCCACACATCTTAACCGGTTACCGGGATAGGCCACCGGATCCGTCAATAAACGTTCAAAAGAAGGTTGTGGTGATATGCCCGCCGTAGCCCGTATATACATGTTACAACTTTGAAAAAATAAGCGATGAGCAATTGCCGCCAAAACCAAAAGAATTAGAAAGCACGTGACGAACCGGAACACCTTTCCGGAAATGTTTTTCCGGAACGAAAGGCAGCTCTTTCATCGGGGTTTCCAGCCGCAGGTTGGGGTAAATAAGTCCGTATTGTAAAGAGAGAACAGCAAACACCGCTTCAATTCCCCCGCTGGCGCCCAGGGTATGCCCGGTGAACGACTTAGTGGAGCTCATGGGCGGATAATGTCCTTCAAACAACGCCTTTATAGCTGTGCCTTCAGCGATATCATTGTTTTGCGTTCCGGTACCGTGCAGATTGATATAGTCAATAGCGCCGGGTTGTAATCCGCTTCTCTCCAAAGCGCCTTTCATCGCCAGATAAGAGCCGGCGCCATCGGGCGAGGAAGCCGTTTGATGATAGGCGTCATTGGCATTGCAACTACCGCTTAAAACACAATGTGGAGCCTGCCCAAGCGTAGCCGCCACTTTTTCCGAAACCAATACGATGTAACCGGCGCCTTCTCCCAGATTAAGCCCTCTTCTGTTTTCATCAAAAGGCTGGCATTGTTGTTTATCCACAATCATCAGGGTATTAAAGCCATTCAGGGTGAAGCGGGTAAGTGCGTCCGTTCCACCGGCAATCGCTACATCCAGCCTGTTCTGTCGGATCAGTCTTGCCGCTAAAAAGATTGCATTAGCCGAAGAAGAGCAAGCGGTATTGATCGTTGAAGTATAATGCCTGATCCCGATCTTATCGGCTACCAGTTCGGTCGCCGCCCCACATTCGTGATTAACCACCTCTCTCAATCTTCCTCTTCGCGGGTTCTGAAGATATTCCTCAAAAAAATGTTCGGTTTTATCCATACCTCCCACCGTATTGGCGGAAATAAAACCGGTTCGCCATTGATCAAAATTGTCTATAGCCGCATGCTGCATAGCCTCCTGGGCAGCAATAGCCGAAAGAAGCGCTGTGCGGGTAACCGTTGCCGGAAGTCCGCTAATAGCCGCCAGCTCCCGGTTCTTCATTTTCACTTCCGCTACGGGAAGTTTTGCGCGATGCACCGAAGACAGTACCTCCATCCTGCCGATCCCGGCTTCTTCCCGTTCAAGGGCGGCAAGATTTTCCGCTATATTATTTCCAATAGCAGATATAATACCGGCGCCGGCAATAAAAACGGGTGGCTTCATTATTACAGGTTTGAACTTTATCCGGTAAATCCGGGAATCAGGTTCTGAGGATTACGGGTTTTATACCGCTTTGGGTTGGTGATCCAAAATATATTGCGCCATAGTTCGAACGGAACGGAACACTTCCTGACCCTCATCCGCTGTGGCCAGCTTTATTTTATATTCCTGCTGCAGCAAAACAATCAGTTCCAAAGCGTCTATAGAATCCAGTCCCAAACCTTCCACGAAAAGCGGCTGATCATCCCCGATATCTTCGGGGTTCATGTCTTTCAAATTCAATTGCGTCACGATCTGTCTTTTCAGATCCGCCATTAATTTCTCCATTAGCTATTTCTGTATATTTTAAGAATATTATCCTTTTTAAACGGTAACGCGGTGGCCTGCGGTTGATTTTCTACCAGGTACACCAAGGCGTTAAATGTATCTCCTAAAACATCTATCCACCCGCTTATGCAGGCTTTTAATCTCTTGCGATTGAACAAATCCTGTACATAAAACTCCATGAGATCCACATCGAAAGATTCGTTTACAAAAAAGGCATTTTCGCCTTTACATCCGTGTCGTATACTCACTTCCCCAATTACAATATTAGGCAAAGTATACACAAATTGTGCAGGACTGGGAATGTTTTTAACAGATTCAAAGTAATGCAGGTCGGCATCCAGACTGGAATTGGCATTGCTGAAAACGATCCCCACTTCTTCCGGAAGATATTCCTGGGTAAGAGGTCTGCCGTTCAATAACAATTCTACAGATAAGAAACCCAGCTTGCTCAGGTTGTCCATCTTATAGAATTTGGGATAATCGAATTTGAAGAACCTGTAGGCGTCTGTCAAAAAGGACGCCGTATCCGTTGGCTCCGTTTCATTCCAAAGCAGGCTACCCTCTCTCTTTACGCCTCCGGGAGAGATTTCGCAATAAGAAGTAATATATACCGGGGAGTCAGTGAACATCCTTTTTTTTGAAAATCTTTATCTTGTTATAACCTTGATCAATACCTCAGATTTTCAAGATAGAAATCTGTCAATCGCTTTCTATCTCGTCTGGGCGCGAATTCAAGCATATCCTATCGTATAGCCTTATTCTTCCAGACTATCCCTCAGGGTTATGACCCGGGCTAACTTTTTCAGAACGGTATCATGATCTTTTACATACGGATTAGTGGTATCCCACACATAGCCCGCCAGAACCGAGCATATCTGGCTTTTGATCACCGGATCCTGGTTGTCGGCAAAAAATATCGTACCCAGGGTGCCATCGTACCAGGCATACACGTAGGAGCGGAAGACATCTATCCCCTGCATCATGATCTCCATATATTCTTTTTCCCAATCAATATTTTCCCCTTTGAGCTTCCGGATGACCAGGTGGGCGGCCAGTTGGCTGGAAACCACCGCCAGCGTGACGCCGGAGGAAAACACAGGGTCTAAAAATTCCGTTACGTTCCCCGTGAGCACAAAGCCGTTTCCGTAAAACTTATCGGTGGTTACCGACCACGACTGGAGGGTTTTGGGTGCAAATACCAGTTCGGCATCTTTAAAACGCTCTTTTAAGTAAGGCTCCGAGCCGATCAGGGCGCGGTATTTCTCTTCGTCATTTCCTTCAAATGGTTCAAAAAAATCAGGGAAACCTACAAAGCCGAGTGAAGTAACGCCGTTGGAAAAGGGGATGACCCAGACCCAAACGCCCGGTTTGTGTTCCACTATTGTAATCCTATCCGGCTCATCGGATAGGAATCTCCGGGGATCCTTCACATGGGCAAACAAGGTTTTTCTAACCGGCAAATCCGAAGTCCGTTCCAGGTTGAACATGCGGGGAATAACCCGCCCGTAGCCGCTGCCATCAATGATAAAGCGGGCTTCTATATATCTTTTGTTTCCATTTTTATCTTCCACCGTGGTAACGGACTTTCCGTCGTCATTGAACACGATATGGGTTACCGTGGTTTCGTATTCCACCGGCACCCCCATAGCCGCTACCGTAGTAGCAAGGATATGATCAAAGTCGGCGCGTTGCACCTGCCAGGTCCAGGTTTTTCCCTTTGTAAATTGATCGGCAAACTGATAATCGCAGATTTTCCCGCTCCGGACAAATTTAGCTCCGTTTTTCTCCTGGAAACCCCTGGCCGCCACCGCGTCTAAAAACTTAGCTTCTTCGAGGGCTTCCATACAGCGCGGCAAAAGGCTTTCGCCGATAACAAAGCGCGGGAATTTCATCTTTTCAACAATGCGTACCTGGTATCCTGCCTGGTGAACAATGGAGGCGGCAACGGTTCCGGAGGGCCCTGCGCCGATTACCAGCACATCTGTTTTTTCTGTTTGCATATCTGATAGAAATAAAAGATTTAAAATTCGGTAATTCATTAAAATGATCCCAACTTGAGATTCAACCCATCTTCCCGACTAAAGTACCATATTTTCAATATCAATTCAACCAAAATTTCTTCACTTTCTATCATTTAGCACTTTGGCCTGACCCCTTGTGCCTCGGGTACCGACTGTTCAGATTACCCGTTTTTCTTTCGGCATTTCAGCAAACTATGGCTCAGTCCAATACCATCAGTTTGCTCCACAATTTCAAATCCAGCCTCCGATATACACTCTTTAAATACTCTTGAATCGTACATCTGGCTGTTGCCGTTGGCTATAGCGGTAAAATAAATGGAGGTTTGTTGTAAACAGAAAGCAGCCGTTTCAAATCGCTGGGTATCCCAAAACGCCTCCAATATGTACACAAAGCCGTTATCGTCTATAGCAGTAGCGCAGCGCCGGAGAATGGAAACAATTTCTGCTTCTGAAAAACAATCCAGAAACTGGCTCATCCAAATAGCATCGAAACCTTGAGGGAAAGGTTTTGTTTCATCAAGAATGTCAGTAGCATGAAAAGAAACCTGGTCTGCAAGTTCCTGCTCTTCTACCTTTTTTATGGCTAAATTTAATTGTCCGGGAAGATCCATGATAGTAACATGGATATCAGGATGATGCCTGGCCGAGGCGATTGCCCATTTGCCGGTATTGCCGCCAATATCAAGAATATTTTTTACCCCATCGGTATATACGTATTTTAATACCAGCGGGAAGGCGTTGTCAGAAAAATAATGGTCAAAAGCAAACCAGCTTTTCTGGATATGTGATGGCAACTGCGATAATCCTTCATAAATAGTAGACCAGTTACCCAACTCTTTCAAACCCTCCGGCTTACCTTTTTCTATACTTTCATCCAAAAAGAATAATCCCTTGTAACAAACATCATGAACAAAGTCCATATTCACTTTCGTCATCGCATCATGCTGAATAAAATACCCGGTACGGGTAAGGGCATATTTGCCCTCGTTTTCTACTATCAGTCCAATACCCAGCGCCGCTTCCAGCAATACTCTGGCTCCATAGCGGGATATCTTTACCTTATTGATAATCTCGTCAAGGCTTAAGCCATGGGATGTACTTTCTTCAATAATCTTTAAAATTCCCTTGTTTCTCAATACCCTGGCAACCTGAAAAACCACCGGGCCAAACGAAATAAATTGGGCAAACGACTGGGCTTCAAGCGCCGTTCTTTTATCTTTTTTAAAAAACTTCATGGAGTAAAATCCTGTTATTTAATTTTTAGTTCAGTCTGCTTTTTGGATGACAATAGCTGCATTGCATCCCCCGAATCCGGAAGCCGTTTTCAGGCAGTTTTTATAAAAACCGGTTCGCAAGGTATCATTTATATTTATAGGCTGCGTGGTACCCGGCTCCTTATATCCCGGAGTGGGTAAAATTATATTCTCCCTCAGAGATTGTACACTCGCCACGGTTTCAATCAGCCCGGCTGCACCCAGCGTATGACCATAATATCCCTTCAGGCTGTTAACAGGCACTTGCTGTAGTCCGGAAAGCGTGATGGCTTTGGATTCCATCTCATCATTATACACGGTAGCAGTACCGTGCGCCGAAATAAAATCTATTGTGGACTTGTTTAATTGCGCCTCCTCCACTGCCCTCTCAATGGCCTGATGCAATTCCGCTCCCGTTCGGGAAGGACCTGAAATATGATTGGCATCATTGCTCACTGCTGCTCCTGACAAAATCATCGGGTTAGCCAGATCGGGCTGTTGCGTTGAAAGAATAATGGTAGCTGCCGCCTCTCCTAAGGTAATACCGTTACGATGGGCGTCAAAGGGTTTACAAGGTGCAGCACTCACGGCACGGAAGGATTGGAAACCCGATAGTACAAACTGCGTGATCAGGTCGGCTCCGGCTACCACAGCATGATCATATCTCCCTGCCTGCAACAAACGCATTCCGGTAATAAGCGCTACCAATCCGGAAATACAGGCGTGCGACACCACTATCGGTTTTGATTTGAAGCCAAAATAATCTGCCACCAACCGGGCTGAATGATGCAGGGATATGCGCTCCTTTAATTCCTTATCAAAGGGAGATTCTTCAATTAAACTGATATTGCCCTTGGTGGTAGAAATAATTAATACCGTGTTTTCACCGGTATATTTTTGTTTTGAAGGAGATAGCACCTCTTTGACAGAAGCAAGGAGTAATTTTTCAAAGCGGGTGGTCTGAAGATCAGAAAGGAACTGCTCTTCTTGAAATAAGGAAGCATAAAAAGGATCAGGAGAAATATTTCTATTATGCAATTGAATACCCGATACCCCGGACTTCAACGAGGAAAAGTTTTCATTTGTCGTCCTCCCCAAGGGCGAAACAATATTATCTGCTGTAATAAAAACAGGTCTCATTGCAAAATTACCTATTAGCTAAAACCCTGTTTCAGTCTCCATGCTTCAAAAAAAGGAGGATTGAGCAGTTGTAATACTGATTTCTCCTTGTCCAGAAACACTTGTACCGATGAGCCTGTAGCCACCAATTGATGGGTTTGGGCATTGAACAGTCTGTATTCAAACTTTAACTTGGCAGCTTCACAGGGTACATAGATGGTCTCCACAATTACGCTTTCTCCATATTTAAGAGACCGTTTAAAATCACACTGCACACTCACTATCGGTATGATATATCCCTGGTGATAGAAATCAAGATAACCAATTCCGTGTTCCTTACCGAAAGCTTCTCTTCCATCTTCAAAATAGCGGATATAATGGCCGTGCCATACTATCCCCAAAGGATCAGCCTCATTAAACCGAACTGTAATTTCTATTTTTCCCGATAACGTTTTTTGCATTATTTAAGTTTTCTCCCTACAATTGACCGTTTCCTAACCTGCTGTGGACTTCCATCCCTTATATTTTGACTTTTCAATTTCCATTAACACGACATCCACGGTTTTTGCCCAATAATTTCTAAAGCCAAATCCGGCTGCCTTTGCCGTCATGCGTTCCGCAAGCAACACTTTGGAGGAAGCCATATCTATCAATACAACGTACATGGAGGCCGATGCAGATGCCTTATTCATATTTTCCATAACAAACATTAATCCTATTCCTTTTTTACCTCCAAAATGGTAGCCTTTAACAACGGATTCAACAGCCGATTTAGTAAGCCGGTCGTCTTTTACTTCACCCGACTCAACAATTTTTTCGGCATCAATTTTGGCATTTTTCGCATTCACAAAACTAAGGTCACTGGTGACTGTGGATTTGGAAAACGTTTTCTGAAAGTCGTATTTTTTCGGTTCGTTTACTATCACCTGGTTAATGGCGGCAAATTGCCTGTCGCGGATGTCCATTGCATTGGCAGCA
>CAZFGP010000153.1:0-10380 GCA_964518685.1 uncultured Terrimonas sp. | reverse complement strand
TGACCAAATTCCAGAGTGTATCCGTAATTGGCGCCCAGATTACCTGCTTTTACATTTTCGAAAGGGGCTATATTCAGGTCTAAGGAACCACCCAACGAATTTAATCCTAAACGAATATACCCTCTTTTGAAAGGAGTCTTATCAGGCTTTGCAGCAATGCTGTCTGATTGAGCATAGGAAAACAAGGCGAAAAAAAGGATAACAATGAATAAGTACAATGCCCGCATAAATATGCATTTTATTGAACCTTCAATCGGTCCATAAATAAGTAAAAATTCCTCCCCGGCAAACAGGTTCTTACAGACGACAGATTTTTCAGGGATACTTTTTGAAGATTATTATGTATGTAAAAATAATCAGCCTGTTTTCTTTACGAGTCAAGAATAAGCATGAAAAAATATTAGGAAAAACCATGATATTTTTGGGTTTTCCAGATGATGAAGCTTTATTATCTTTATCACATCATGACTGAACTGGGCATAGCCGATGATCATAAAATCTTTTGCGACTCTCTTAGCACACTAATTAACGACTTCGAGGGTTTCCATGTGGCATGGTCTGCACAGGACGGAGAAGAGACGATCCAATTTATTCAGGAGGGGCGGATACCCGATATCCTGCTGCTGGATATTAATATGCCGCGAAGAAACGGTATTGAAGTGGCAGAATGGCTGTTTCAAAACAACATTCGCATACTCACTCTTGCACTTACCATGGAAAACGATGATGATAGTGTAATTAAAATGATGCAATTTGGAGTAAAGGGGTATTTGTTAAAAAGCATAGATGCAGAGGAGTTGTTCCATGCCCTCGAATCCGTTATTAAATACGGTTACTACTACACTCCTCTTATCGCAAAACAAATCGAGCATCAAATTTTAAAAAAGAGCACGGAAGATACACCCAGGCTTAAAGACCGGGAAAAAGAAGTCTTACAACTTATGTGCACCGACCTGAGTTATACCGAAATCGCAGCAAAAATGTTTTTAAGTGAATCCACCGTAGACACCTACCGCGCAAGATTGTTTGAAAAATTTAAGGTAAAAAACCGGATCGGGCTCTTACTGAAAGCCAACAGTTTAGGATTGGTCAAATTAGGAGAATGAAAAGTATTTGAATCGTTGTACAAGGCTCCGATAGTATCCCATCCAACTCTAATAATATTCAGGCTCAGGTTTGTGGAATGGTAATCAATACCCGGGTACCTCCTCCTACATTAGAATTCAGTTCCATTTTACCTTTCAGGTATTGCACCCTGCTCTCCAGGTTTTTCAATCCAAAAGAGGAGTCTTTAATTTTTTCAATATCAAAACCTATCCCATTGTCCTGCACCATTGCAAATACGCACTCATTTGATGCTTCCAATGAAATCTTAATGAGCGGCGCTTTGCTGTGGCGTACGGCATTTAAAACAAGTTCACTGATAATCCGGTATACATTCAACTGAATATCTTTTGACAATAATTCAGATATATCGTGGCTGAAATCAATTGAAGTATTGTACACAATTCTATGATTATCTACCAGTTCCGACAGAGAAGTTACAAGGCCTTTAATCAATAATTCTTTAGGCATCAACTGATGAGAAATGCTTCTGATTTCAATCATTGAATTATCAATAATATCACCTGCTTTTTCCATTATTGCATATTGTGCATCATTCAGATCACCAGTTCTTGTCATTCTTAGAAAGTTTATCTTAATTGCAGCCAGCATCGGGCCAATACTATCATGCAACTCTCCGGCAATTCTTTTTCTTTCATTATCCTGAACGGTCACTAACTGCTCCAGCGTTTTAGTGTGGGTTTCGTTTAATTGAACAATACGCCTGGCCGCCTCTTTATGGCTACGTTCAATATTCAAAAAAACAGCGTAAGAAAGTATGAATATCTCCACCATGGTGGCTAACAAAATACCATGATTATTGAGCAGTTCGCTATACAAAACACCTGAGTTGGATGCCACCTGCTGAAGAGACATGGCGATCATCAGTCCAAACGCCAGCGTAAAAAGTCTGGCTGTATTGCTCTTGTTAAACAACTTTATCAACACCAACAACAGGAAAATAGATGACCCAGCAAAATAAGCATTATATAATAGATTACACAAAACCGGAATCTGTTGCAATCCAGACAAAAAGGGGGATGCTATTAAGACTGCAAGTACAAATATTCCAGCCCAAAATATTACCTTAAGAATATTCCGGCTGGCTTTATCAATTTGTAATGCAGAAAAAAACAAGGATACAATAAGCTGGCGCAACGACAACAGTGCTAATAAAATAGATAAGGGTTTTACAACATCATTCAACCATGGGGAACGTGGATACAGCATGGGAAACAAATAACCGTAATGTGACAATACCCAGAAAGTAATACCCAGAATAAATAAAGAATAATACCCTAAAGGCCTGCTTTGAATTACAATCCCGCCAATAAGCGTAACAACGAATATTAAAAATGCCAAGCCAAGATAAAACCAGATAAGATGGTCGAAATGGGAGTAAAGTTTTGAAAGACTGTTAATCGTCATAATCCTAATCCCTACATTAATATTCCTCCCCTTGTCCTGAAAAGCAGCAAGGTAATAGGATGGTTTCTGATTCAAAAGCAGAGGCATTGTATGCCATACATATTTCCGGTTCTGCGCATAAGGCACCATGTTACCTCCTGTATATGCCTTATATTCGGTTCCATCGGCCGTTACCTGAAATAACATAACAGTATCTATGCTGGTATTATCAACAGACAAGACATAATCGGCTGCCTGACTTACAGATGCTTTTAACAGCATATAACACCACTTCTGCGGAGTCACTAGTCCAAAATCAATCTTTTGATCTTCATACTCAGAATAGGGGTACGTTAATGGCTGAAGTTGAATATCCTCCGGTGACCGATTGGAAGAAAAAACATAAATACTGTCTCTAATAGGGGATTGTGCGGACACAACACTGTGCCACAACTGGAAAAACACGAATAGAGTACACCATATACTCAGGGAGTTTTTCATTGCTCTTGGATTATAAGATTCACTGATTTAATCCATTATTATTGAGATTAAATTTAATACAAAAATTATTATTTGAATATACAGACCCGGGGATTATCAATATTTTTTGAGGCAATGACATACCGTTCATTATCCATCAATACAAAAAAGGAGTAGATGATCCTTTTCTATTATTTAAAATTCAAATTCTTTTTTTGCAATATTCCATCTCACGCCCATATTAAAGAAAAATTCCTTCTCTTCAGGCTTTCCAGATACATTGAAGTTTCGTTGCGCGAGGCTCAGATCAATATATAGATTTTGCAAAAATTCATAAGATGCCGTAAAAGACAACAGCCTGCTGTTTACAGGAATTCCTGTTCCAATATAAAAACCATAATCCCTCGGACGTGAAAGATAACTTCTGAAGAGATTATTTCCCATATTTTCCCCGGCAGAATCGAGGCCCTGTCTGTATGCTATTAGTTTACCCGTAAAATACAGGCGGGGAACAGGCTGATATTTTATCAGTGCAATATATTCTGCAAAATTAGCGCCGAGTGGATGTGCTAACTCTTTATTATAATGGACAAAAGCCGTATTGCTATCGTTGTGTGTATACATAAATGGCCGGACCAGATTCATTTCTACCTGCAAATCCAGGTTGTTCACCCCGGCTACATCAATGTATTTACCACCTAACTGAATAGCCTGTTTGTTCATCCAACTGCCATTCTTATAATTTTTTAATTCTTTGATTACAAATTCACTCAACGCCAACTGTCCGTATAATTGCAGTCTTCTCAGCAGGTTGGCTTTCACATCAATACCTACGGTTGCTTTTGAATTACCACTACCGAGTTGCATCTCTATCACCCTGTAAAACAGTACGGGATTGAGATAACTCAATTCAATACCGTGGTGTCCGTTATACACTATATTTTCATACAAACCCAGATTCAACCAGCGGGTTAATTGCAAACTCAGATGGTGAAAAGCCATATAGTTTTTATACCGGATGGTATCTCTGTTGGGTATGGGGTTAAAAGGTGCAATAATTTCAGCGTATACACTCTTATAACTAAACCTGCGCAACTGTACATCCATTTCCAGATAAAGGAAATTATTACTGAAGTCACTGAGCATTAAACTTCTGTACCCGTTACCAATAAAGAGTTTATCGTATCCAAACCTGAAATTAAAATATTTGGATACTGAAAAATCAATCCCGCCTCTGGCATCAAAATAATCGTATATATTATTAGCGTAGGTTTTATAATATCCTGCATAGGGGATACCCCGGTGTTGGTTTATATACCGTTGTACATACAGCGGATCATTTTCCTGATTATCGGTGAGGTAAGTATAAAATCCCACCTTTTTAGCAATATTGCCTCTCAAGCTAAATCCACGGGTATTGGCGTATAAAGCCTTCCCAACCTCCGAAGATTTACCCACCTGAAGGTTAAGAACGGGATCAATAATTAAATTAAAATTACCCGTGTGCACTTCATACAGATGTGCAGGGGTCTTAAAAAAAGTATTCCATACCGGCCTATGCTGCTCCCGAAAAGAACGCCCCTCATCTTTAGTCCAGTCGGAATTATTCATTAGCAAATTTTGCATATTTTGCCGGTCTACTACAGAAAGCTCTGCAGGTAAGGCTCCTGACTGATCCAGGGAATCCAGGAATGACACCCGCTCGGTATATATTCTTCTATTAAACGGCTTTATCGTTGAAAAAGACAGAACAGAATCGTTCTGCAATTTTATATCCAGCCTGTCAAGCAATTGATATTGCTTATCTCCTAGACTTATGCGGTCGGCCTGGGCGAAAAGAGATAAAGAAATGGTCAAAAAGAAGAAACCGGACAGCAGCGTTTTTTTTATTTGCATGAAATCAATGGCTTTATCATGATAAACCTCCCGATATCAGCGCAGCGTAAGATCACTATCAAGCAACTGCTTTGCTTTTTTGTGCAAAGTTTCGCTTAAGGGTGTAACCGGCAAACGCAACACATTTTTTATTAATCCCAGGTGGGATAAAAACGACTTGACCCCTGCCGGATTATTTTCAGCAAAGAGTAATTCGTAGGTTTCAAGCATGGCATCATTCAGTTTTTTTGCTTCAACAAGTTTTCCGTTTAGGGCCAGACGTACCATATCAGAAAATTTACGGGGCATGCTGTTGGCGATAACGCTGATCAGTCCATCCATTCCGCAAGCTAACTGAGGCAGCGCCAGCGAGTCATCTCCGCTGCTCACCAAAAACCCCTCCGGACGATCCTTAAGAATTTGCATGCTTTGCATAATATCCCCTGCTGCATCCTTTACACCACTAATATTAGGAACTTCTTTAGCAAGACGGATAATCGTTGCCGGTGACAAACCTCTGCCCGTTCTGCCCGGTACATTATACAAAATCACAGGTTTGGGTGAAGCCGCTGCAACTACTTTAAAATGTTGAAATAATCCTTCCTGTGAAGGTTTGCTATAATAAGGGCTAACACTCAAAACCGCAGCGGCCTTATCCAGAGGGAAGGTCTGTAATTCCTGAACTATCGCAGCCGTATTATTTCCACCGATACCCACCACCACCGGTACCCGATTGTTTGTTTTATCGTACGTAAAGGTTACAATCTTCTTCTTTTCTTCTTTACTGATAACGGGAGATTCTCCGGTAGTACCCATCGAAACAATGTATTCAACACCATTATGGATGACATGGTTTATCATAGCCTCAAGGGCATCATAATCTATGCTATAGTCTTCCCTGAATGGAGTTACCAGAGCAACTCCTGTTCCTCTGAGTTGTATTCTTAGTGACATGTTGGTCTCTTTTTTATGAGGGTATTTCTTCCCAAAATCCCATCTTACTGTATTTTTCAATACGCTGCCGGATGCGTTCTTCGGGATCAACCATCTGTAATTCTTTAATGAGAGGAATCAGGTGTGATTTAAGTGTTTCTGCAGAAAGTTCATAATCCCAGTGAGCGCCGCCATAAGGTTCAGGAACCACTTCATCTACCAGTCCAAAACTCTTCATATCAGCCGACGTTAATTTTAACTGTTCGGCAGCCACTTCTTTTTTCTCCCAACTGCGCCACAAAATGGAACTACAATTTTCAGGAGATATTACGGTGTACCAGGTATTTTGCAACATTAACACCCTGTCGCCTACGCCTATTCCTAAAGCACCGCCACTGGCGCCCTCGCCGATTACTACACAAATTACCGGCACTTTTAGTCGCATCATTTCAAAGATATTCCTGGCAATCGCTTCACCCTGCCCCCGCTCTTCTGCCTCTGCTCCGGGAAATGCCCCGGGAGTATCTATCAGCGTAATAATAGGCTTATTGAACTTTTCTGCTAACTTCATTAAACGCAAGGCTTTCCGGTAGCCTTCAGGATTAGCCATCCCAAAATTGCGCAATTGGCGCATCTTGGTATTGATACCCTTCTGATGGCCTATAATCATTATCGTTTGCCCCTCTAACTGAGCAAATCCACCCACTATAGCCTTATCGTCTTTCACATTTCTATCGCCATACAACTCCATATAGTTGACACACATCCTTTTAATATAGGCATGAGTATACGGACGATCGGGATGACGACTTAACTGTACCTGTTGCCAGGGCGTAAGATGACGTGTAATTTCTCTCCGTTTTTCAACAATGGATTCCTCTAACTGCTGAAGAGTAGCAGCATAATCCATCTTTGGATTCTTTTCAGCCAACTGTTTGATCTGAGTTATCTGATCATATAATTCCTTTACCGGCTTCTCAAAATCCAGGAACTGTCTTTGTTTTAATTGCGCCATAGGCTGTTTAAAATACAGAGGGCAAAAATAAGGTTTAATAAGGAAAACCTGAACAAATTAAAAAAGGCTATCCTTTGCAGGCAGCCCTTCTTTTTTTGAAGATATTACTTCTGTTTATGAAACCATTTTTTGTTTTTTCGAGTCGGCGACGTTTGAATGTCCCTCATTTCTAAACACCACCGTATTATCAAATACATCCACCAATACGGATCTGGCTTTATCAATATCTCCCGACAAAATTTTTCTGCTCAATTCATTCACTATTTCCTTTTGAATAAGTCGCTTCAACGGACGGGCTCCAAATTGGGGATCATAACCGTTTTCCGCAAGAAAATCAATGGCATAATCGGTGAATTGCAGGTCAATGCCATTTAAGGCTACCAGATTCCTGAGGTGATTAAGTTGTATATTAATAATCCCTCTGATTTCTCCCTTCATCAGGGGTTGAAACATAATAATATCATCAATCCGGTTCAAAAATTCCGGACGAATGGTTTGTCGCAGAACATTTAAGACTTCCCGTTTAGTAGCTTCTACCACTTCTTCTTTATTTTCCTCTGTTACACTTTCAAAATTATTCTGGATCACCAAACTACCCATATTGCTGGTCATGATGATAATTGTGTTCTTGAAGTTCACTACTCTCCCTTTATTATCCGTCAATCTTCCGTCATCCAATACCTGCAATAACACATTAAATACATCGGGATGTGCTTTTTCTATTTCATCCAGCAGAACCACACTATAAGGTTTGCGCCTCACAGCCTCAGTTAACTGCCCTCCTTCATCATAACCAACATATCCTGGAGGAGCACCTACCAACCGGCTAACTGTATGTTTCTCCTGGTATTCACTCATGTCAATCCTCGTCATCATATTTTCATCATCAAAGAGATACTCTGCCAGCGCTTTTGCCAGCTCTGTTTTACCTACCCCTGTTGTTCCCAAAAATATAAAGGAACCGATTGGTTTTTTGGGATCATGCAAACCTGCACGACTCCTTCTGATTGCATCGGCTACAGCACTAATGGCTTCTTCCTGCCCCACTACTCTCTTATGCAACTCGTCTTCCAGATTCAACAATTTCTCTCTTTCACTTTGCAGCATCTTGCTAACCGGTATACCGGTGGCTTTAGCAATGGCCTCTGCTATATCTTCCGCATCCACTTCTTCCTTTAACAATCTTTTCTCAGGTGCCAGTTCATTCAGTTCTGCGGTGAATTTTTCTATACTCTTTTCCACTTCCTGAATCTTTCCATAACGGATTTCGGCTACCTTTCCGTAATCTCCATTTCTTTCTGCTTTTTCAGCTTCCAGCTTCAACACTTCTATATCGGCTTTCCCTGATTGAATTTTTTCCACCAATTCTTTTTCTTCCTGCCATTTCGCTTTCAGCGTATCCCGCTCCACACTTCGAAGAGATATCTCTTTTCCTAACTCCTCCAGCTTCTCTTTATCATTCTCCCGTTTTATGGCTTCTCTTTCAATTTCCAACTGCCTGATTTGTCTTTCCAACTGATCTAACTCTTCAGGCATGGAATTCATTTCAAGGCGCAATTTAGCAGCGCTTTCATCTATCAGATCAATCGCCTTATCAGGCAAAAACCGATCGGAAATATAACGGTGCGACAATTCAACTGCAGCAATAATAGCCTCATCTTTAATCCGCACATGATGGTGTGTTTCATACCGATCCTTAATACCTCTTAATATGGAAACTGCATCTTCCACACTGGGTTCGTCAATCATTACTCTCTGAAACCGTCTTTCCAGAGCTTTATCTTTTTCAAAATATTTCTGATATTCATTTAAGGTAGTAGCACCAATGGCTCTCAATTCGCCTCTCGCCAACGCCGGCTTTAAAATGTTAGCTGCATCCATTGCACCTTCCCCGCCGCCTGCTCCTACAAGCGTATGAATTTCATCTATAAAAAGTATAATTTGTCCGTCGCTTTTGGTGACTTCATTGATTACTCCTTTCAGTCTTTCTTCAAACTCTCCCTTATATTTAGCGCCGGCAATAAGCTGTCCCATATCCAGCCCATAAATAATTTTACTTTTCAGATTTTCCGGTACATCGCCATTCACTATCCGCATTGCCAACCCTTCAGCGATTGCAGTTTTACCTACTCCTGGTTCCCCGACCAACATCGGATTATTCTTGTTGCGCCTTGAAAGTATATGCAGCGTTCTTCTGATTTCCTCATCTCTGCCTATTACAGGATCCAACTTCCCCTGCCGGGCTAATTCATTCAAATTTTTCGCGTACTTGTTCAGTATATTAAACTGGGTTTCCTGCGTTTGTGATGATATGGTTGAACCTTTTCGCAAATCCTTAACAGCAGCAACTAAACCTTTTTCGGTGAGACCGGCATCTTTTAATAATTTGGAAGTATTATCATTTCCCTGCAATATTGCGAGCAGTAAATGTTCCACACTTACAAACTCATCATTAAAAGAAGATAATAGATTTCCTGATCTCAAAATTACATTATTCGCTTCCCGGCTGATTATTTGTGCAGGTTCGCCAGTTTGCACTTTTGGAAGCTTAGTGATGCTTTCGTCCAATTTGCTTTCAAGAAAGCTTACATTCACATTATTCTTTTTCAATAGAAATTCTATTGGAGAATCGCTATCGCTTAATAAAGCCTTAAGTAAATGCTCCGTTTCAATATTGGCATTATTACTATTAAAGGCAATCTGCTGAGATTTTGCCATTATCTCTTGCGCCTTAATAGTGAAATTATTTAGGTTCATATACTATTTTATGTTTTCCTTAATTTGCTTTAAAATATCTTAGCTCTAAAACGCAAAAGATAATCCAAATTAGAAACCCAGTAATTATGTCATATAAAATTCAGATATCATGTCTGTATTTCAGTTTAATAACAATTCTTCTGTTATTCTTTCAGACAGCTAATGGGCAATATAATTTTTCAGGGGTGGAAACAATGCTTCAGAAAAACGAAAAGATATTGGGAAAAGAATTTGTAGCGCTGGTTTGGAAAGATGGCAAGATCGTTTATAAGAAAGAATCCAGCCTGGATTTCACCGCCAAAACCCAGGTTCCATTAGGAGCCAGCGGGCAATGGATAACTGCTGCTGCAGCAATGTCCTACGTTGATGATGGCAAAATCAGTCTGGATACAAAGGCTGGAAAGTTAATTCCGATTCTCGCAAAATACATGAAGGCGTACATCAATCTCAGGCATTGCCTTACCCATACAACAGGTTTGGAAGCGGAGAAAACCGGAATCGGAAAAATGATTCCCAAACAAAAGTTTGAGTCGCTGGAAGAAGAAATCAATCATTTTGCTGCCAAAAGAGAAATCGTCACCAATCCGCAAACAGAATTTTATTACAGCCAGGTAGGAATGAATATTGCAGGGCGAATGCTGGAAGTGGAAAGTAAGCGGACCTTTGACCGGGTAACAGCCGAAAAAATCCTCCGTCCCTTAAAAATGAGAAACACTACTTTTTTTAATTTTGATAACCTGTATATCAATCCTTCTATCGGCCTGCAAACTTCCGCCAATGATTATATGAATTTTTTAGTGATGCTGCTC
>CAZFGP010000152.1:0-10577 GCA_964518685.1 uncultured Terrimonas sp. | reverse complement strand
AAATGGTGTATTCTGCTTTGTTGCACCTGAGTGCAGGAGGAATTTTAAATGCACCCAACAATCTTTCCATCAGTTTCTTTGAAATAAATTCTGTAGCCTTTTGCATAGTTGATTTTCAATTCCCTGATTCCGTTTCCGACTGGTTTACAATCTCCAAAGTGTTCATCATTTTCCAATTTTTGAAGCCGGGCTAATATTTTTGCCTTTGCTCTCAAGTCATTCAGTTTTCTGAACCATTTATCAAACTCTGATGTTTTTTCAATAAAGTACATTCTTTAAACTGTATTCAGTCGGATACGAAGCTATAAAAACCATTTTGATGTTGCAAATTCAGTTTTGTTACGCAGGTTGTCTGTTTTTTTGTTTACTGGAAGTCTTTTTCTTGCGCTCTTTTAGTTTGCGTTTTTCCTTATCCGCGCGAATGAAGTCGGTGATATCTTTTTCTTCTGCTTTTGTCAATGGTCTTGGGTAAACTAAAAAAGGGAGGGATAAAGCAACTCAAAGAAAATTTTAAAATTCCTTTAGATTTACAGCAATAGCACCCATCGCTAATAAATGAGTTTTCAGCGTATCCAGATGACAGGCAATAATCTGGTTATAGAACGAAACCTACGTTAGTTGCTGTTTGTTTATGGAGTTGCTTTTCTTTTCTCACTTAGGATTGAATAAACTTCAGATTTCTTTTTATTCCATTGAATTTTGATCTTTTGAGAGGAGATTTTTTAAAGATCCTTTTAAAACTTTCTTCGGTCAGGGCTTCCCAATCCTTAAGATCAAAATTTAGAATCTCCGGTATAGGGCTAAATTCTGGTTCATTGGTTGGGCTGCTGAAACGGTTCCATGGGCAGACTTCCTGGCAGATATCACAACCAAACATCCAGTTATCAAACTTTCCTTTCATTTCATCCGGTATCAACATATCCTTAAGTTCAATGGTATAATAAGAAATACATTTACTGCCGTTTATAACCCGGTCTTCCTGAATGGCTTCGGTAGGACAGGCATCAATACATCTTCTGCAGGAACCGCAATAATCTTTTGCTACCGGGTCATCATATTCCAAATCAAGATCAACAATAAGTGTGGCTATAAAAAAATAGGAACCTGATTTTTTGTTAATGAGATTCCCGTTTTTGCCTACCCATCCCAATCCACTTCGCTGTGCCCAGGAGCGTTCCAGAACAGGAGCAGAATCAACAAAACCTCTCCCGTTTACTTCGCCAATTTGTTGATTTATCTCACTCAAAAAATATCGTAATTTGCTTCTGATCACTTCATGATAATCGTTCCCCCATGCATAGCGGGAAATTTTCGGAGACTCATTTTTGGCGTTCCCGGAAGGGAAGTAATTCCTCAGCATGGTAATCACAGATTTTGCGCCAGGGACGAGCTTTGCCGGATCAATCCGGAGATCAAAATAGTTCTCCATATAATTCATTGTCCCATTCATACCTTTATTCAGCCAGGTTTCCAATCTATGTGCGTCTTCATCCAGTTGTACGGCTTTTGCAATACCGCAGTATTCAAAGCCACAGGATGCTGCCAGTTTTTTTACTATTGCAGTATGATCTTTCTTGTCCAAAATCTTTACGTTAATTGTGCGTCAATTATTTCCTATATACCCTTTCTTCCACAAATCTATCTTTGAATCGTTTTCTACTGTTTTGCCTGCGGTACTTCTTCCCTTTACTATATAATCTTCCATTAACTTAGTGAGTCGTTTTATCCGCTTAGGATATCTTTTTTCCAGATTTGTTTTTTCTGAAATGTCAGATTCCAAATTGTACAGTTGAACCAGGGGTAATCCTTCTTTGAAGGCCTTTTTATTGTTGGGAGCCGTCCACCCACCTGAACCGGGACAAAACTCAAGTTTCCATTTTCCTACCTGAATAGAAAAATTACCATCAATGGAGGCGTATACGATAGCCTTTCTGGCCGTTTTTTTTGATTTCCCGGTGAGGAATGGCAGGAGGCTATAACTATCTACGGCTGCATTATCGGGCAAATCAAATTCAACCAGATCGGCTGCTGTTGCCATAAAGTCAGTCAGAGAAATCAGGTCATTATTTGTTATTGGAGATTGTACAACTTCCGGCCAGCGCAACACTAAAGGGATACGGTGCCCGCCTTCCCAGATATCTGCTTTGTACCCTCTGAATATGTAGCTTGGAAAATGCCCTGATTCTTCTACATTGAATTGATTCAAAACATAAGGAGCAAACCCGTTATCGCTGGTAAAGATCAGGAGGGTTTGCTTTGATATCTTAAGGGAATCTAAAACCTGCATAATTTGCCCTACCGCCCAATCTGTTTCTGCAACATAATCGCCATATTGGGTTATCCCTGTTTTACCCAGGAAATTGCTATCGGGCACAATGGGGGTATGAGGTGAAGGCAGAGCAAAATAGAGAAAGAAGGGTTTCTTTTCCGCAACTCCGTTGGTGATGGTTTTTTTTGCCTTGTCTACAAGAGTGGGGAGGACATTTACAGCCTCAAAATCTTTTTCTGCCGGTCCTTCTCTAACAAACTTTTTGATTGTTGTGGGTATCCCCACAGTTCTATCGTTTTCAATAAAAACATAAGGTGGCATATCCAAAGAAGCGCTAATGCCGAAGAAATAATCAAAGCCTCTTGAAATAGGACCATTCAAAACCGGCTGATTGTAATCAACTTCAAATCCTGTTTTTATTTTATCGTATCCGGGTTTTAGTGCCCACTCCAACCCCAGATGCCATTTCCCAATGCAGGCGGTATAATATCCCTTTACTTTAAGTAAGGCAGCCACTGTTAAGCGATCGGGCTCAATCAGCGGACGATCATAACCATAAAGAACGCCTTCCTGCAGCGATGAACGCCAGGGATACCTTCCTGTGAGAATGCTGTATCTTGAAGGGGTGCATACGGACGAGGAGGAATGCGCATTTGTAAATTTTATTCCTTCTGAAGCCAACTGGTCAATAAAGGGTGTCTGGATTTTTCCATCGGGATTAAAGCTCTTAACATCACCATATCCTAAATCGTCTGCAAGTATAAATATAATATTGGGCTGATGCTCAGTTTGGGCATTAGCCGATTTTGTCGCCCAACTGAATAATACCATTAAGATTCCAGGAATACATCCCCGAAAGGTATGGCAAAATGCGGAACGACGAATGTTGATTTTGGATTTCATACGCAGGAAATAAAAATGGTATGAAACCAAAGGTAAGCATATCAGTATATCTGCAACTAATATTGTAATCAGGTTCTGATTTCTCTGCGCATAAAAAGAAAATAGGTCAATGCAAAACAGACCATAGTAGCTGCCAATAATCCGGTTACCTGAGGCCATACAATCATAAAACTTTCCCTTAAAGGCAGCGGAGAAGGAATGGCTCCTGCCATTTGCTCCATGGTTAAAGGACCAAGACTTCTTACAGAAGGCATGAGTAAGGTGGTGGCTGCATCGGTGTATAACTGACTTGGTGTAAGACGCATTAACGACAATAGAAGATTGTTATAAACCAGGGCTTCCTCCGGTTGAAGATTACCTGAATCCGGAAGCATAGCGTTTACGACCAGATTGACAATAATTTGATAAAAGACGGTAAAAAACAACCAAATTCCTATAGCCGTTAGTGCAGACGTGGCAGCATGTCGGAAAATAACTGACAAAAGAATGGAAAGGCTCAGCCAGAAACCAACATATACTACACTTAAAATAACAAAAGCCAGAATACGGAGCAATTCAGTGCCTTCAACCGGCACACCGGTAATAACCATCCCTCCACCAATCATCAGAAGCACCAGACACAGAAACAAAGTGCTTACAACAAGTAATGCACCGCAAAATTTTGCCAATAGCACATTGTCACGATAAACAGGCTGTGCCATAAGCCGGGTTAAGGTGCCATTATTTTGTTCCGCATTAATTGCGTCAAATCCCAATGCAATTCCTAACAAAGGTCCGAGGAAGCTTATGAAAATATGAAAGGTAGGCAAAGTGCCGTCAGAAGTGGTAAGTAATTTTAAATATATAAAAATTCGATCCGGATCACGCAGGTTGGAAACCGCCTTACTGATGTTACTCAGGGATACGGACATGGAGCCAAGAAAGGTCAGTACAATCAGCAGCAGCATAACAATAAAGCGCCAGCTTCTGATATGATCTCCGGCTTCCTTACCCACCATAGCCCAAAAGGGGCTAATAGACTTGTGCTGAGTCCGATTATTTGTCAGTCTTTTTGAAAAAAGATCTTTGAAATAAACCAGCGAATTTTCCATTAGCAGAATTATTCTTTAAACTGTTTTCAAAATACCGATGATAAATTTCATCGAGTCCATATTCTTTTTGATGTACTCCGGTAATATTTACGCCTCTTTGAACAAGGAACCGGACGATATCGGGGGTGATATCCATAGTGCTGGAAATCTCCAGATAGTTATCTGATACCCTGACGTTTTTTACTGATTCTAACCGTTGTAATTCTTCCAAAGGCTCCCAGGATGGAGAAAGGGTTTCCCTGCTGTTAACCTGCACTACATAAGATTCTTCTCCGAATAAATTGTGAGATAAGGTTTCAATGGTTCCTTCCACTAACATTTTACCTCCTACAAAAATACCCACTCTGTCGCATACCTGTTGCACCTGATGCAAATGATGAGAAGACAATAATACGGTGAGCCCCTGCTGTCGGCTGAGCTGACGGATAAGAGACAGAAATTCTCTTATCCCGCTTGGGTCAATACCAAGGGTTGGCTCATCAAGGATAATTACTTCCGGATTACGGATCAAAACGTCGGCTAACCCAAGCCGTTGTTTCATTCCTCTGGAATATGCTGCAGTTTTCTTATTCATTTCCTCTCTGAGACCCACTAATTCCATAATATCCCGCGTTCTTTCTTCCAATTCATCAGCCGGGATTTCGTTTAGCTTTCCGATATACAACAGGTTTTCAAAGGCCGTCATATCATCATAAAAGCCCACGCTATCAGGCATATACCCCACTTTCTTTTTTACCCCGATGGGGTTCATGGTGGCGTTAATTCCTTGAATGCGAACTGTTCCTGCAGTGGGTTCCGTTAACCCAAGCATCATTAGAATTGCAGTGGTTTTACCTGCCCCGTTGGGTCCAAGGAGTCCAAAAATTTCCCCCCGGTTAATCTTTAAATAGAGGTTGTCTACAGCCCTTACAGAACCGTAGTCTTTGGTTAATCCTTCCAGTTCAATAATGGGATTTTCCATCATAACCTATCTCCTTCCATATTTACGAATCAGATAATAAACCACCCATAATGCAGCCAAAATTACCAGGATGCCTATCCAGCCAGACAGCAAAGAAGTTTTTACGGTCATTCTAAATACTGCATTGGAACTGGTATTGCTATCCTTTGCCGTAAATGTACTGATATAATCGCCTGCAATAGTTTTGTCAGGCACGCTGAGGGTGGCTGTAACCTCTCTGGCATCACCCGGATCCAGCCTCTCAATTTTTGCAGGATCGTAGGTAGCGCTCCACTGTGTAGGTGTTTGCGAGGAAAACTCCAGATCATTCAGCGGCAGGGTACCTGTATTCTTTACAAGAAGCTGAATTTTTTTACTGCGGCCTTCGGTAATATCATCGCTTAAGCGACCGGTAGGGGTAGTTAGCTCAAGACTATAATTCCCCTTTACAACAGCTTCCAGTTCTAAACGAAGAGAATCGTTATTGCTGACAGCGCTTAAGGGAACCGTATACTTACCCGGTTTGGTGGAAGGTGAGGCAGTCAGTTCAAGGGTGATCTCCTGGGTTTTTCCAGAGTCTAATTTCAGGGCTGCCACCTGGGTCCCTTCTGTACGAAACAAAGCCATCCAACCCTTCGGTGCTTCTACCCGCAATTCATAAATCTGAGATTGTCCGGAACCATTGTGTAAAGAGGTACTAAATCGAAAAGGATCTTTTACAGCAGCTTCAATATTTATTAGCCGCGCAGTAAAAGAAGATTTGCGTTGGGTTTCCTTTTGTTGTGCATGAGCAGGAAGAGCAAAGAACAAACAAAAACCAAGGAAAGAAATTACAGCCTGCAGATAGTTGTGCTGTACGGAATACAAAAATTTCGCTACCATACCATTAAGAAATATTTGAACATTAATTAATAAATAGCATTTTTAAGTAGGTTTCACGAAAATAATAAGGTGGGAAATACTAATTTGTTAACAAAATATTAATATGAGATTTTATATTGGCGGGGGATTGCATCTGGTATCTCCGGGAAAAATTTATCCCCAATATCAAATTGATATTGAAGCATCAGAGAACCAGGTTTCGGCAATTCAATCATTTGTTGTATTTATTTCCCAATCGTGATTGAGCTTTAATACTTTTTCAACAACATCTCTTACGCAACCCATTCCTCCGTTACAGGGAGAAATATAATGGGCAATCTTCCTGACCTCAGCAACTGCATCTGCTGGACAACAAGCCACACCGGCGATCTGCATCACTTCATAATCAGGAATATCATCACCCATATACAGCACTTGCTTTTTTTGAAGACGATGACGTTGCATGTACTCATTGAGCTGTTTCTTTTTATCCTGAACACGCTGAAAAATATCGGCGATACCCAGGGCAACCAGCCGCTCTTCTGCCGGTGCAGAATGTGACCCGGAAATAATGGCAATTCTATATCCTCTTCTAACGGCGAGTTGAAGGGCGTAGCCGTCTTTAATATTCATCCTGCGTATCCATTCCTGTCCGGACAATAACCATAAGGTACCATCGGTTAATACTCCGTCCATATCAAAAACAAGGGTGGTAACAGACGCGAATTGCGCTAAAAGATTCATTTGGAAAAGTTTTTAGGATGAATGAAATCGTTTTGGATCATGCCGATAAAAGTATGGAAATTATATATTTTTCAATGACTTCAAAATCTTTTATAACTAAGATTAGTTCTTCTAATATCCTAATCTAACATAAAGGCCATGGTATAATCAATTTGGACCAAAAATGGCGTAGTTTTAACCGGTAAATAAAAACTATATTTCCAATGAAACATACGATTGGGTTTGTCCTTCTTCTTTCTTTCAGTCTTGTACACTTTGAAAATATCTCTGCACAAAATATTTATATAGCTCCTGGAGGCAATGATGATAATTCCGGCACAGCAGAGCAACCGCTTGCCACCTTAACCGCGGCGAGAGACCGGATTCGGGTGTTTAAAAAACAAAATCCGTCTTATAATCAGCCTTTGCAGGTCACCATTAAAAAAGGCGAATACCTTTTGCCGGAAACTTTAATACTTACGGCGGAGGATGGAGGCAGGGATGAAAACCCTCTGATTTTTAAAGGGGAGGAAGGCGCTGTTTTTTATGGAGGATTTTATCTGAATCGTTTTGAGAAGGTATCCGACAACTTATGGAAAACTGATGTGCCGGAAGTCAGGCGATATGGATTGAATTTTGAACAATTATATGTAAATGGCACCAGGGTAACAAGAGCGCGTACCCCAAATATGAGTTTCTATTCTCCTTTGGCGGTTAAAGAGACGGTTATCGTCAAGGGTGATGGACGCTCGCCTGAACTGGCGATTCAGCAGATAAAAATACCTGCAGAAGCCGCGAATTCGCTTAAGGATGTATCTGTGGAAGCTTTGGGTAAGGTGGTGTTTACCTTTTATCATCACTGGGATAACACTAAAAAAACCGTTCAATTCTTTAATGCAGCCGACACTTCGATCTATATTTCGGGAGAAGGGATGAAACCGTGGAATCCGATTAATACCTCTTCTACATTTTTCATAGAGAACCTTCGTTCAGCGCTTGATGTCCCCGGAGAGTGGTTTTTAGAACCGTCTGGCACCTTATATTATTTTCCCCGTGACGGAGAAACTATTGAAACCACAACAGCTATGGCTCCCTTGCTGGATAAATTTATCACTATTACAGGTGATGAAAATACAGGAGAAAAAGTTAACAATATTCGTTTTGAGAACCTTTGTTTTCGGATAGCCGGCTATCGTATGCCGCCGGCAGGAGTAGAACCGGCTCAATCTGCTGCACCTGTATCCGCAGCTATTGAAATGGATTTTACAAATCGGATTTCATTTGTTAATTGCGAAGTTTCAGGAACAGGAGGTAGTGGAATATGGTACAGAAGAGATTGTGAAAACGGGTTAATTGAACATTGTTATCTGCATGATCTCGGTGGTGGAGCTGTTAAAATAGGGGAGTATGTTTTGCGACCTGATTCCGAAGAAGTGACACGCCATATTAAAGTGATTAATAATATCGCGCGTTCAGGTGGTCATGTATTTCCTTGTGCGGCAGGTATGATTATCTTTCACGGGAGGGATAATGAACTTTTGCATAACGATATCTCAGATTTTGCATATACAGGGATATCGGTTGGATGGGTGTGGGGCTATACACCCAGTCCTTCCAAGCGAAACAAGATAGAATTTAATCATATCCATCATTTAGGATGGGGGGTGTTGAGTGATATGGGAGGCGTATATACCCTGGGAGCATCAGAAGGTACCACCGTCAGTAACAATGTTATCCATCATGTTTATTCTCTGGACTATGGAGGATGGGGATTATATACAGATGAGGGTTCGGAGGGTATCGTTATGGAAAATAACCTGGTATATCTTTGTAAGAGCGCAGGATTTCATCAGCACTATGGAAAAAATAATATTATCCGTAATAATATCTTTGCAAACAGCCTGAAATCCCAATTGCAGGCAACAAGAGTTGAGAAGCACAAATCTTTTTCTTTTACCAACAACATCGTATACTTCAATAATGGACCTCTGCTGAGCAGCAACTGGGCGTCTGTGAATATGCTATCCGATTACAACTGTTACTGGAATTGGGAAAACGGGAAAATACTATTTGGAAAAAAGACATTTTCAGAATGGCAAAAAGAAGGTAAGGATAAACACTCTGTCCTTGCTGATCCCGATTTTACTAAAGTCAAAAATTTTGATTTCACCTTTAAGCGCAGGAAGACCATTCGCAAGATCAATTTTCAGCCTTTTGATTATTCAAAAGCGGGGGTATATGGTTCAGACGAATGGGTGAAAAAAGCCAGGATGAGTAAATCAAGAGCTCAACTTTTTGACCAACTGGTGCAGGAACATGAATTGAAAAATAGAAAATAAAAATTTAGTTGTAATCTTGTAGCCGTTTTGTGTAATTAATAAATTATACATGCTGACGATTTTTAATCCGGCTTTCCTCTCCTGAAGAATATCAAATCATTGTATCCCAGTTTAAAGTTCAAAAAGTATCCGAATGTTTAAGAAACGATTTTCTTTATTATTTTTCTTTTTGTCTCTTGCCTTTTTTGGTCGTTCCCAGGAACAACCTGCTTTTACCGAAATCCATTTGAATAATCTTAATGCCTTTGAAAAGCCGGGGGATAACTGGCAGTTGGCATCCAACGTAATTGCAAGTCTGGATAAAGAAGGAGAGCTTAATCTGGTGCAGGGGATAGGTGTTTTAGTGAATAAGGTGTCTTCTAAAAACAGAACCCATTTGATAACAAATGAAAAATTCGGAGATGTGGAAATAGAACTTGACTTTATGATGGCAAAGGGTTCTAATTCAGGAGTTTATTTGCAGGGCAGGTATGAGGTGCAATTGTATGACAGTTGGACCAAACAGAAGCCTGGTTTTACTGATTGTGGTGGTATTTACCAACGGTGGGATGACACCAAAAACCAGGGATTCGAAGGAACCGCTCCCCTGGTGAATGTAGCAAGAGCGCCTGGATTATGGCAACATCTGCGGATTCGTTTCCGCGCACCACGATTCAATAGTAAGGGCGTGAAAATTGAAAATGCACGTTTTGAATCTGTTTATTTAAATGGCGTACTGGTTCAGCAACAGATTGCTGTAACCGGTCCAACCAGGGCTTCTCTTTCAAATCAGGAAGTGGCAATCGGACCTTTAATGATTCAGGGTGATCATGGAAATCTGGCAGTCCGAAATATTAAATACCAACGGATAGGCGGAGAAAATAGCAGTCCGGAAAAAATCAATATTGCAAATCCTATTCTTATAGATCCTGATGGGAGACCTTATCTGTTGCGAAGCTTTTTAAGTTATGGTGATAAGATGATAACCCATGCTATTTCCGTTGGCCATCCCAATCAGGTAAATTATTCTTACGATTTAAAACGAGGCGCCTTATTACAAATATGGAGAGGCAGGTTTGCAAATGCAACTGACTTGTGGCTTAGCAGGGGAGAACCCTATCAGCGAATAGTTCCATTAGGAAGTGTTATTCAATTGTCGGATGCCCCATCGCTGGCTATTTTGCCAAACAAAATGGAAACGCCATGGCCCGATAGTATTTCTTTTGATGAGGTAAAAACCGAAGGTTATGTTTTAGATGCCAGAAGAGCTCCTTCCTATCAATATAATATTTACGGCAGCGCAATAAATGATAAAATATTTTCCTCCGGTTCCAATGGGATTGAAAGGGAGATTATAGGGAATGATCTGCCTGTAAACCTTTATCATCGGATTGCAGTAGCAAAAAAGATAGAAAAGCACTATTGTCCGACTAAAATAGCCTAAAAAAATATAAAAAAGGCAGTTCCGAAGA
>CAZFGP010000151.1:0-10598 GCA_964518685.1 uncultured Terrimonas sp. | reverse complement strand
AGAATTTTATAACCTGAACATAAATATACTTCAATTTGGCAACCCGGAAAAAACGGGTGCATCCCGAATTTTCGCTCTATCTTCGGCATTCCGGTCGGTGGGACACCGACCGGTAGTGGGATATTGCTCTACAGGCGGGTGTCCTCACCCGCCTGCGAAAATATGGGATGCACCGGAAAAAACAAACCATTTCTGGCTTTTAGCAGGAATGGTGATTCGCATTTTCACCTTAGTATCCTGCAAACCCAATGCAATAGCTGTTCCGTCATTCTCACTAACGATCGCTTTATTTTTCAGTCCGGTATAATATAGATCCACTTCCACGTCTCTGGTAATGGATTCCTGCATAGGGTTATACACCATCAGTAATCCCTTTTCCCTTCCCTGAGGATTCACATGCAGGATTGCATCATAATCTCTGCCGTCCGGGCGGCGAAGATGAATGATATCGGCATCCAATACCTCCCGGTGCTTTTTATAAAAATCTACCCATTTCTTCACCAGCGTTTTAGTTTCCGGAGCGTCATACAATTGCGGTCCGCGGTAACAAGCCTGTACGCCGGCGCCAAATAGATTTGCCAGCCTTTGCTCATAATGGGGCAGGTGGTCTTTCAGGGGTTCAATAGTGGCTGCGGCACCACCTCCATGATATTGTACCAGTGGTACAAACATCCAACCCATTGAGGGGGTCTTTTCCCATGTGCCATCATAAATATTCTGCCGCTCAATGATTTCCTGTAAGGCCCGGGGGAGCGACCAGTTGGTCTCACGGTAACCCATAGCTGTTTTACTGCTGCCATTCAAAAAATACCAGTCGGGCACATTCAGATAGATACCTTTGCTTCTGCACCAGCGATAAAACGCCTGTATTTCCCGAAACT
Source organism: uncultured Terrimonas sp. (assembly GCA_964518685.1). Lineage (GTDB taxonomy): Bacteria > Bacteroidota > Bacteroidia > Chitinophagales > Chitinophagaceae > Agriterribacter. The sequence continues at coordinate 9,717 of CAZFGP010000151.1, read as the reverse complement.
GTTTCCATCTGGAGTCTTCCAGTCCCCGGTGTCCCGGATGAGAAGTGGAAGCACATACATCTCCCGGATAGGAGCCATCATGTTCCAGCAAATCCTGACCGGTTGCATTGTAAAAATGATATAATCTACGGAAGTACTCCTGCCCCCACCTGCTCTCCAGACAAGGGGAGTGCCCAAATGCCGGCTTCATTCCTTCCGGCATCACCACATCATTTTCCGCATCAATGGAACGGCTCGCCAGCAACGAATATCCGCCTATCGCCACCCCCTTTGAACTACCATAATCTTTCAAAGCCTTCATCCTTTGTAAATTTCCTCTTGAGGTGTCTTCAATGTTAAATCCGCTCCCAAAGGTCATGATCACCATTTCAAAGCCCACCTCCGCACATTGATCTATCGCTTTTTTTACTGCCTCATCTGCCGCACTGCTCACGTGCATGATGATAGGATTTTCCGTTACCCACGGGGCGATGGTGCGGTAGAGTTTCCTTTCACTCAACCCCCTCCTCTCCCGGTCGTAGCTGTCGTACAGCAGTTCCCAAAGTCGCATACTTTCGACAGATGTTCCTGGCGCTAACTCCTGTCCCATCCCGGTTTTGGGCATACATACCAACAGAGAAGGTGTTTGCAGAGCGTAGTTCACCTGAGTAGTATAAGAGGAATCCGTTTGCCACTCAACGCAGGCATTTTGTGCAGCGTTGGTAGTACCCGAACCAAAAGCAAAGTCACTTTCCACAAAGATGGGAGGCAGCTCCCATCGTTGCTTGTGTTCTACAGCGTTTTCCGCTTCCGTTACCGCTAATTGCTCACTTTTAATATTATTGATAATGATTTCCCGGTTGTTGTTATTCTCCACACTCACCCATTTGCTCAACAGCGGAAGCCCGTCATACATTTCGTAATGTACCTTTACCCGTAAACCCTCCAGAAAAACCATATCCGTTGCCGGTTTCGCAGGCTCTCCCAACAACCAAAGTCTTTCTATTTTGCTTCTGCCCGTATTACCGGCTTCCTTTCCGGGCCGCCTTCCTCCTGCCGGGTCCGTCTTTCCAATTTTAATTTTTATCGGCTCGCTCAAAATAGCAAGATTTGAGAGCACGGTAAATTGATCACCATCCTGTGAAATACTACACACCATTCTGTCGGTCTCAAGAAGTATTTTTAAGAAATAAGATTTAGCGGGGTCAAAACCTTCAAAACTTTCTCTCTTTCCATTATAAAATATACTGAACTTTTTTTGCCCGGGCGACAGGTAAAACTTACTTGTTTTACCATCTTTAAACGTTAATGCAATCCCCGGACCATAATCGCTACTCCGGTCAGTACCGGTGTTTAACTGGCAAAGGATTACCCGGGTTGCTGCTGGTAGCGGCATTTCGCCATAAACAACCGCATTTGCCGGCGCTAATATTTCCCCTGCCTTACCCTCATTATTAAAGGCATTGGCTGGCGCTTTATCTGTTATCACCTGCCATTGGTTTGAAACCGTAATAAAATCATCTTTCATCAACACCATCCTCTGCTCATCCTTTACCATTTGGTTTTTGAAATTGTTGATCAGTTTCTTATCAGCTTCATAAGTAAAAGTGAGTTCCATTCCTTTTGGCGGCCATGGCAAATCCTGAGGTGACCAGGATCTGCGCCGATTCCATTCAAAACGCGCTTTGATCGGGGAAGAAGTATACGCTACTAACTGCAGGCTGTGGGAATCGGCTTTCATTTCGGGTATCCATTCGGGTAAGAGATAATTTCCAATTGGCTGACCGGTAAGTCCACCTACTTTAATTTCCTGACCATTTACCCAAAGCATGGCCTCCGGAGAGACTGCACGAACTAAGGATTCATCAGATATCAGGTTGTCCAGCGCAATAGTAGCGCCATTGGGCCTCAATGAAAAGGTACGGGTAATCAGTCCATTGCTCAACGCAAGGTATCCCTCCTGTGTCCGGTATATCCCAGAGGTATAAGAATTATTATTGATCAGCCAGTCGTCAGAAGAATTATGTTGTGATTTCGTGTATTTTGGAAGGCTATTTATGGAAAGCGTTTGCGCATTTCCGAATGTAAACCAACAACACATCCATAAAAACAATATCCCTTTGTTCATTTTATATTCTATTTTGATAACAATCTCAGGCAAGCTACTATTGTTCCGGGGTTAAGCCAAAAAATCAGACTCCTACCCGCCGAAACAGTCAGATGGAGCTTTCAGCCATAACAGGCATATCCAACATCACGGACCCCGCCTCACCGGGCTTTCCGCTACTATCCCGCAGCCCCTGAACAGGAGACACTTCTTTAGGAAAATTATATTCAAGATACAAAGTAGGTAACGCAGGTACCTGCTTCGACATTATTAATTTTTCGGTGGGTGAAGACACCACACCGATAGTGAAGGGGAAAAAGCAAATGCTCCTTCCCCCTACTGGTGCGGTGTCGCCACCCACCAGGCTAAAAAAAATTGTACTTTTAGGGTATAAGGCTTAAATGTAAATGAATTTCCTGCGCAATCACTGGTATGACATTGGTGGGGTTATAGGTATTATTATCTTAGGAGGAGTTTTCCTTTTTCTACCCGATATATCCAACTATCAATTGCTGATGTGGCTTAGCCTGATTGCCCTCTTCTTTCACCAGGTAGAAGAATACCGGGTACCAGGCACTTTCCCCGGAATGGTAAACCGGGTAATGTTTAACAGCAGTATACCTGACAGGTACCCCTTGAACAGCAACACTTCTTTTATAATCAATGTTGAGATTGCCTGGAGCCTTTATCTACTCGCCGCGCTTGCTGGTGAAAAACTCATCTGGCTTGGGATGGCAACTATTCTGGTCTCGTTAGGCAATATTATTGCACACACCTTCATCTTTAACATCAAAGGAAAAATGATTTACAATGCGGGATTAGCAACCAGTTGGTTTTTCTTCGCTCCCTGTGTTTTCTTCTTCTTTAAAATCATTCATGATGAAAATTTAGCAACTACAAGGGATTATTTAATCGGGGTTCCTTTAGGCATACTCATCAATATAATAGCGGTAATAAAACTCATTACCTGGCTGAGAGACAGAAATACAACGTTCGTATTTAAAACATGGCAGTTACTGCCCCGGGACCGAAAGGAATAAAGGAACTACTTATCTTTATTTATTACCTGCACTACCAATTCTGACAGAAAAGTCAAACTCCTATTGGTTATTAGGCCAGGTAAAAATAATTGCATCTCCGGGCTCCACCTCTAAAGTGTTAGTATAAGCGTTTGCATTAACCAATGTACCGTCTTTCAATACCCGGCTTACTTTCTCATCAGGTACGATCGTGAGCCGCATTGAGTTTAGCAAATCCCGGTTTACAATCACCAAAAACTTCCTGTTTTGCTTTTCCAGAATGGATACCACAGCGCCGCCTTCACTCGTTTCCAACACTTTAATGGGTTCGGGAAGTTTATCTATCCTCCGCGTACCCAAAGGAATGTGCCGGCCAGTGTGCGCCACTGATATCAATTTTGCGTGAAGGAATATTCCCGCCAGATTTTGCAATTCCCGATTCACCTGCTGAATACGATCGTACACCTCAGTCCGCTTATTATCCAACCCTATTGGAGCATGATGATAGTCCCAGGCAGCATTGATCCGCGGATTCCAATAGGTGAAATATTGTAAAGCCTGCGCGCCATAAGCCAGATTGCTGTACATCTGCAATCGCAACTGAGCAAGGGTAGTTACCGGGTAGGGTCCATGGGCCACCGAGAGTGAAAAAGCCCAGAAAGGCAGGTTACTCTTTTTAGAAGCAGCAGCAATAATTTCAAGGTTCTTGTACCATTCCGGACGAAGCATCAGGTTTCCGTTTTTCTCAATCACCGGATAATGATCAAAGGAAATAAAAGGAACCGGTACTTCCCGCAAAAATACATCTACATGGTCTTCATACACATCTTTATCCGGTTGTAAGGTATAGTCTTTACCAAATAACTGGGCGGCAGACGCATAATTCGGGAAGAGGTTGATATAACAGGGATGCTGTTTATCAACCGATTGAATTCTTTTCACCCAGGTTGCCAGATCAGGGAAATCTGTGGCATTGGGCTCATCTCTAAGATGATATCCAAACAACGCCGGGCGCTTCATCAGCCGCTTTACCGTTTTTTCTGGTTCCGACTTCAGTTCCGGACAGGAAGGCATCAGCTTCACTCCCGTCTGTTTTGCAATATCCAGCGCTTTTTCCACAGCTTCAACATTCGAATAATTTGAAAAATTAATATTAATACCCGAGGCCTTCAATTCACGGAAACGCTCAATAGTAGTTTCTCGCTCAGGCACTCCTATCCAGGCTAAAACAGGTATTTCTTCGTCCGAGCTGAGTCGCTCCTGGGCACGAACGTTCATAGAGGTAGCGGGAATCATCAGGAAAAATAATAATCGTATTAAAAAAGCAGGCATAGATTCAGGTATTTTTTATATTTAAGGTATGGATACGCCTTATCTGTATTACATTTTCATGGCAATATAAGATTACAGCTCTTTTCTCTTGCTTATTTCAGAACAGGAAAATGTATTACTATTCATTCAAATACAAAATTATGAGAAAGTTCTTTTTCTTTTGCCACTTCTTCTTAACCATCACTATTACTGCACTATCCCAACAGGAGAAACCAATGATATGGCGTATAGGAACGCCTGATTATTCGGGATTTGAATTTGCACTTGCTCCTGATGGGTTTAGAAAATTCGTGGCACATGATTTTGGTTACGAAGATAAATATTTTTTAATCGGCTATTCCGATGAAAAAAAGGAATTTCCTTATGTTCTTCCCGGACCGGCAGACACCTGGGGAGGTACCTGGAGTACTGCCGGCTGGCGAATCAATCAGGTCAATATCTTATTTGGAGCAGAAGAGATTGCAACGAACGGCGAATACAAATTAGTGGTGGCGCTTTCCGATTATGCTAAAGCATTTCTGCCCCTCATCAAAATCTCCATCAACAATCAGGTAGTAAAAGAACAGCTTGCAGCAGTTGGATATAATATAAAAGCCCAAAAACGTCCTTCTTATACCGAACCAGTAAAAGACTCAGCCTCCCTTACGGGAGATTTTACAAAGGCAACACCTATGACGATTGAAATCCCAATTCAAAAAAATATACTTAAAAAAGGTGGCAACAGCATCATTATTGAAGTACTGGAAGGTTCCTGGATATTGTTTGACTATATACAACTCAATGGCAGCCCAATGAAGCTGGAAAATCCCGGCAAAGCCTTTGTCAGGGACGTAAAGCCAGCAGGATATGAGTTACTGCACAACGGCAGGGAGATTCAGCCCTTGCTGGTTAATGTTGAACATCTGTCTGGCCTTCCTGAAATTAGTGTAGAGCTGGATGGCAACCCGGTTTTTCAGGAAATAGCTGAAAAAGGGAATTATGAATTTGAAGTACCTATGCCGGCAGTTGAAAAGAAAAAGCAAAGTCGCTATACAATATTTGCAGATGGTGAAGTAATTGCCGCCGGTACCATTGAACGCAGTAAACAAAAAAAACAAACCCTTGCCGATTATGTTGATACCCGTATAGGTTCAGGACATTCACGATGGATGATTGCTCCAGGTCCCTGGATGCCTTTCGGGATGGTAAAATTAAGCCCTGACAATCAGAATTCAGGCTGGCAGGCGGGTTACCAGCCTTCATTTGAAAGTATCGGCACCTTCAGTCATATTCATGAATGGACCCTTGCGGGGCTGGGTATTTTTGCCACTAACGGAAAACTCAAAACGCAGATTGGCGATGAACGACAACCAGGATCAGGCTATAGGTCAGAAATTGATAAGACAACCGAAGAAGCGCCTATCGGATATTACAAAGTGCTATTAAAAGATTATGGTATAAAAGCCGAGCTTACTGCATCTACCCGTTGCGGTATGATGCAATTTACTTTTCCTCCCGACCGGGACAGTTCAAGAGTTCTTTTGGATTTGCATATTCCCTCAGAAAATGATTACCAGTTAAAAAATATCTATCTGAGAAAAATCAATGATTACCGAATCGAAGGCTTTTCCCATCAATTGTCTCCCAGGGTATGGGGAGATATCAATCAGGATTATACAGTTCATTTTGTTCTTGAATTTGATCAGCCCATTCAATCTTCAGGCGGCTGGATAAACAACGAGGTCTTTTCAGGTGAAATTATGCGGGCTGAAAACATTAAAGATGCGGGATTCTTTTTGCAGTTCAATGCAAAAGTGCATCCTGTTGTAACCATGCGATCAGCCATTTCCTTAGTGAGTATTGAAAATGCCGGTTTGAATTTGAAAACGGAAATCTCCCAGCCATTCGGATGGGATTTTCAGGCTGTCCGGCAGCATCAGTTAAATCAATGGAATGATATTTTTAGCCGGGTTAAAATCACCACTTCCAACAGGCAGGAAAAAATTCGTTTTTATAATGCAATGTACCGGTCTATTTGCAGCCGCACCATCTGGAGCGATATAAATGGGCAATGGAGGGGAACCGATGGAAAAATCCAGCAAATGAATAACCCGGATAATTTTGCTTTAGGGTGTGATGCCTTCTGGAACACTTTCTGGAACTTGAACCAGTTCTGGAATCTGATTACTCCTGAATGGAGCAACCGTTGGGTAAATTCTCAACTGGCAATGTATGAGGCTTATGGATGGCTCGCAAAAGGTCCCGGAGGGATGAATTACATCCCTGTAATGGTGGCTGAACATGAAATTCCAATGATGGTGGGCGCTTACCAAATGGGTATACGAAATTATGACACTGCAAAACTTCTGGAAGCAGTTGTAAAAATGCAAACCACACCAGCTCAAAAAGTGTTTAACGGTTTTGCCGGCAACAGAAATCTGGTCCCTTATCTGAAATACCAATACGTGCCATCAGACAAAGGTCGTTTTTCAAATACCATGGAATATTCTTACGATGACTGGACCGTAGGTCAGTTAGCCAGAGCTATGGGGAGGGACGATTTGTATAAGACTTTTAATGACCGTGGATCCTGGTGGAAGAATGCAATGGATAAGGATGGCTATTGCCATATGAAATTAAGCAATGGAGAGTGGGTTCCCCAGTTTGATCCCTTCCGTACCGGAGCTAACCGTCATTATGTGGAAGGGAATGCCTGGCAACTTTCTTTTTATGTACCACAGGATGTACCTGCTTTGGTAGACATTATCGGCCGGAAGAAATTTATAGATCGTTTGGAATGGGGTTTTAACGCCAGTGAGCCCTGGCGGTACAATGGAATGAATGACCAGTATTGGGATTATCCGGTTGTTCAGGGCAATCAGCAATCCATGCATTTCCCTTTTCTCTTTAACTGGGCAGGAAAGCCATGGGCTACCCAAAAATGGAGCCGTTCCGTAATGGAAAGATACTACGGTTATGGCATTGGGAATGCTTATTTAGGCGATGAAGACCAGGGTCAAATGAGCGGGTGGTTTGTGATGGCAGCTATGGGGTTGTTTCAAACCGATGGCGGTTGCAGTATTAATCCTGAGTATGAGATTGCCAGTCCGTTATTTGAGAAAATTGAAATTGATTTGGGAGAAAGGTATGGTCGTGGAAAAAAATTTGTAATAGAAGCAAAAGGAGCATCACGCAGGAATATGTACATACAAAATGCAATGCTTAACGGAAAAGCATTAAACTCTTTTAAATTTCCGGCATCTGAATTATTAAAGGGAGGAACGCTGAATCTGAAAATGGGATCAGCACCTAACGAAGCTTGGGGACTTGAAAAATAAAAGGGAATTATTTAACCATGATTTTTCCATCAAATGGAAGAATTAACTTTGTTCATGCAGCGTTTAGGTAAAAAATAAGGTCTTTGTTTTTACGGAAAACTATTGCTAACGTATGACTTATTATCCTTTGGGCAGAATTTCAGAGAATCATTTCAGTCCCTGATATTCTATAGCAATTCTGCTTTCATCACAAGCCATGTTCAACTAATAAGTGCAACACCACTCTTTAATTTTTCACTAAAAAAGATTAGTAAAAAGCAAAAGTAAGCAAAACGATTAAATCCGTTGCTATACAATGTTTTATAAAGAAGTAGTCTTTATTTGGAACTCGGTGTCTGATAGGTTTTGGGCTTGAAATGACAAAGTTAAGTTACTAATTCGTTACCGATTAATAGAGGTTTCTTATTAGTTTAAACGGTTATATTTCAGTGTTTTGCACTTATTTTTATATTTCCTTGTAACTCAATGTAAATTAATTTTAAACATTAAACATTTGAGTTATGACGCAGACAAAAAAATCAACGTTCAAACTGCTTTTCTACTTGAAAAAGAACGAACTGAAAAAAAATGGTAACGCTCCAATTATGGCTCGTATTACCATTGATGGAGCACCTAAAACTTTTGGGACAAAGTTAGAAATTGATCCTAGCAATTGGGATCTAAAATATGGAAGAGTTGAGGGCAAAAGCGCAACAGCTTTAAATATTAATAAAAAATTGGATAACATACGTGGGCGTATCGACAAAATTTATGAAGATATGCTGAAACACGAGGGCTTTGCTACTTCTCAAAAAGTAAAGCTTTCATTCTTGGGTGTTGGTGTAATGGATGATGCAATTCTAAAAGTCTTCAATGATAAAAATGAGGATTTTAAAAAATTGGTTGACAAGGAAGAACGTTCACAAAGCACCTACAACAAGTACATCACAGTTTATAATCATCTTACCGCTTTTATTAAAGAACGCTATCATCGTGATGATATGGCTTTTCGGGAATTGACTGGAGATTTTATTAGGGAATTTGATTTTTATCTTCGGTACGATTTACAATCTACACATAATACGGTTTGGGTTTACACTATGCCCGTGCTAAGTCTGGTGGAATTGGCTATAAAAAAAGGTTTGATCCGTGATAATCCATTTCAAGATTATGAAATCAATATGGAAGAAACCGACAGGGGTTATATTCTTAAAGAAGATGTAGAAAAACTGATGATGTGTGCACCGCCCCACCCACGGTATGAGCTTGTGAAAGATCTTTTTATTTTCAGTTGTTTTACCGGACTTGCTTATGCGGATATTAAAAAACTGACAAGGAACAATATTCAATCATTCTTTGACGGTCATCAATGGATTATCAGCAGGAGAAAGAAATCAGATATTGCTTCTAATGTTCGGTTAATGGAAATCCCAAAACGTATTATAGAAAAATACCTCGGTAGCACTCGTAATGAGTTTATCTTTCCAGTTCCAACTAATGTAACCTGCAATACTCACATTGGCAAATTAATTGAAAAAGCTGAAATTATTACAGAACAAAAAGTAACTTTTCACACCGCAAGACACACATTTGGAACGATGTTTTTGACCGAAGGCGTACCTCTTGAAAGCCTTAGCAAAATGATGGGACATAAAAACATTTCAACTACACAGATTTATGCTAAAATTACCAGCCAAAAGATTAGTAAGGATATGGATTTGGTAGCTCCTAAATTTAAGGAGATTGAAGAAGCGTTTTTACAGGTCATATAGTTAATCACAATTTGATAATTACGAGCAGAACTTAACGGTTCTGCTTTTTTTATGCCCATACTTTTATGTAGGTAAAGCACATTTACTTTCCTCTACCCAGTCCAACGCTGTAAAAGAGCTTATTACCTACTTGCTAAATAGAAAATTGAAAAACGAAGCCCTTATCTAACGCCCCCTGCTATTCCGTTTTTCAAATCTCTATTACAGGCTAT
>CAZFGP010000150.1:0-10665 GCA_964518685.1 uncultured Terrimonas sp. | reverse complement strand
TTTGCTTGTAACGTTTGTTGAGTTTTCTCATCCCACGGGCAATACGTCTACTTGCATTTTTGGTTTGAGCCTGCCCCTGTTCAAACTTACTAAGCTCTTGCCCCATTGGGATAATACGGCTTCCCATTCCAAGGATTTTCTTCTCTTCGTTATCTATCAGCGCCCACCCAATACTATTTGTTCCTAAATCAAGTCCCAATATTTTTTTCATGTATGTAAGGTTTATTTCATAATTATAGTAACTTAGTAGCCAATTTGAAAGCAATTCACAATAAGGATTATTCCGTTGTGAAAACATTTAGCGCCTCGGCTATCTCCGGGGCTTTTTTATTCCCCCCAACCTCCATACCTGAAATAGCGGTAATGGTTCATGAAATGATTTTGCAGACGATCCACACAACCGGTTGAGAGGTTAAAGTACGAACTATAGATGATAAATCGTTATAGAACAGAAGAAATTTCCCCCTTCTCCCCGGTTTACTACTGCTCAGCCTCCTATATGGATACCTGCCCCTGATTCCTTATCTTCGACCGCCCTTCGGCAGGAAGCGGAATTTTACAACGGGTTGGTGCACCACTATAAAAACCAATAGCAACGGATGGACGGATACCGGAGACGGGAATTACTGCTCAATCAATAATTTAATACAAACAATGAAACGAATTTTTCTCAACTTGCTTTTTCTGATCTTGACAGGAGCGACGATTGCACAAAACAGAACGAACTTACGGTTTAATACCTCGGGTGAATTTAAAATTATCCAGTTTACGGACACCCACGTCAATACCTCTAAAGAAGAAAATCTGGGCATTTTTGAATATCTGAAAAAAATTATCAAAACAGAAAAGCCCGATCTGGTGGTAGTAACCGGCGATATTGTTACGGAAAATGATCCACAGAAAGGCTATATGATGTTTGTCCGCTTATTTCAGGAAACCTCTGTCCCCTGGGTCATGGTTTTTGGGAATCACGATTCGGAGAATAATCTTTCAAGAAAGGATCTCGCACAGTTCCTTCAAAACCAACCCGGTTGTTTAAACAATGACAAAGATGAAACCGATGGCAACTCCAACTTTGTATTAACGGTTTCAGGAAACGATGATAATACGGCGGCATTGCTCTATTTTATGGATTCCAATGATTACAGCACATTAAAGCCGCAGGTTGACGGATGGGGCTGGTTTACGCATAAACAAGTGGATTGGTACCGCGCAAAAAGCAAGGCCTATACCAAAGCTAATAGCGGTGCCCCCTACCCTGCTTTGGCTTTTTTTCATATCCCGTTTCCGGAGTATGAACTTGCAATGAATAATAAAGACGCGGTGGTAATAGGAAAGAAAAGAGAAAAAGTTTGCGCTCCGGAAATCAATACCGGCATGTTTGCCGCCATGCTGGAAAGCGGCGACGTGATGGGAACATTCGCGGGGCACGATCATTATAATGATTATATCGTAACCTATTACAATATTGCCCTGGCCTACGGCCGGGCATCAAAGCTCCGGAACCAGCCAGATCCGGAATTGGGAGGCCGCGTTATTGTACTTAAAGAAGGAAAACGTGAATTTGATACCTGGATCCGCGACCTGCATGGGGCCAAAGAGCAGCTCTGTAGCTACCCCGCTTCTTTTGCCGAGAAAAAATAACACGATCGGTGTCATAGCGGCATTCGACTGATATAACCGCTGCATGGCGGATATTTCTCTTATTCCCCCTTTCTTTCCCACCTTTTCTTTAATTTTAAGTTTTGGATGTAACTGCTTTTTTAAAACATTAATTCCTCCCGTGATGAAGTATTTTTTCAGTTTATTTTGCTCCTTTGCCTTTTCAACCGTGGTTTTTTCCCAAACCTCCTGGCATCCTGTTCCGGGCAAAATTGCTACCGAATGGGCCTCGCAGGTAGATCCCGTCAACCCGTTGCCCGAATATCCCCGGCCCCAACTTACCCGTAACAGTTGGATGAGCCTGAACGGGCTCTGGCAATACACGATTCTGCCCCGTGAATCGGCAACGGCGGTTCCCGCACAGTTTGAGGGTAATATCCTGGTGCCTTTTGCTATTGAATCTTCTCTGTCGGGTGTGGGAAGAACCGTAGGGAAAGAAAATGATCTGTGGTACAAACGCAGCGTGAAGGTGCCCCCATCTTTGAGAAAGGGCAGAGTGATGCTCCATTTCGGCGCGGTGGACTGGGAGTGTGAGGTATATGTAAATGGCGCAAAGGTAGGTTCGCATAAGGGAGGTTACGATCCTTTTTCTATTGATATTACCAATGATTTAATAAAGGGCGCCCTGCAGGAGATTGCTGTAAGAGTCTGGGACCCCTCCGATGATGGACCTCAGCCGAGGGGCAAGCAGGTAAAAGATCCGAGTGGAATTTGGTATACACCGGTTACCGGTATCTGGCAAACCGTGTGGCTGGAAAATGTGCCCGAAACCTTTATTGCTTCTACCCGCCAAACGCCCGATATTGACAAGCAGACCCTCACGGTAGAGGTAAAAGTGGAAAATCTTCAGTTAGGAGACGAAATTGAAGTTTCTGCATGGGATGGATCTCAACAGGTGGCTGCACAAACCCTTAGAGAAGAAAGGACTGCTGTGTTGAACTTGGATAATCCCCGCCTTTGGTCGCCGTCTGATCCTTTCCTGTATGATCTGAAAATAACAATTATTCGCAAAAGAAAGATTATAGATGAGGTAGGCAGCTATTTTGGTATGCGAAAGTCTTCCCTGGCGAGAGGGGCAGACGGCATTACCCGGATGATGCTGAATAATGAATTTGTTTTCCAGTATGGCCCCTTGGATCAGGGCTGGTGGCCCGATGGTTTATATACCGCCCCAACGGATGAAGCCCTGAAATTTGATATTGAGAAAACCAAAGAAATGGGCTTTAATATGATCCGGAAACATGTAAAAGTGGAACCTGCCCGCTGGTATTATTATTGCGATAAACTGGGGATGCTGGTCTGGCAGGACATGCCTTCGGGAGATATGGGTGGCAATGGCTGGGATCAGCGACCTGGAGAAATTTCCGGGCGTGACCTGGATAAGGAACGAAGCGCAGAATCAGAAGCAATCTATAGAAAAGAATGGAAGGCCATTCTCGATGCCCATTATAATTATCCTTCTATTGTAAGCTGGGTTCCCTTTAATGAAGCCTGGGGGCAATTTAAAACCAGGAAAATCGTAAAGTGGACGATGGAAATGGACCCTACCCGCCTGGTAAATGAATCAAGTGGAGGAAATTTTTTTTATACCGGACATATCCTTGATATCCACCACTATCCCAGTCCTGAAATGCCTGACCCGAGAGTGTTTGGAGATAAACCGCAAGCCCTGGTATTAGGGGAATTCGGTGGTTTGGGGTTACCGCTTGAAGGACATACCTGGCAGGATTCTAAGAACTGGGGCTACCAGAGTTTCAAAAATTCGGAGGAACTTTTTAATAAGTATGCTGAGTTTATGAAACGTTTAAAGAACTTTATCAACATGGGATTATCGGCTGCCGTATATACACAAACCACAGATGTGGAAATTGAAACTAATGGCTTATTTACCTACGACAGAAAGGTACTGAAGATGCCTATGGAAAAGTTGCAGGAAGTGCATAAGCCGTTGTATGAATAGATTTGCGGTCGGCACCAGAGGTCAGACCGCAAATCATAAGGCGGAATTTTTTATAAGGCACCCGGTCCGACGCTAATGCGTGCTGACCGGATTGCAATTTGCGGTCGGCACCCAGAGGTCAGACCGCAAATCATAGAACGGAACTTTTTATATGGCACCCGGTCCGATGCTAATGCATGCTGACTGGACTGCAATTTGCGGTCGGCACCAGAGGTCAGACCGCAAATCATAAGGCGGATTTTTTATTAGGCACCCGATTCAGCGCCAGTGCGTGCCGACCGGATTGCGAAACGGCGAAAACGATTTAATGAATGAGATGGTTAATATACATAAGTCTTTTGCTTATCTCTGTTTCAATCCAGGCGCAGGAAACAGGTAAAGGCGGGTTCACCAATCCGCTACTGACTTCAGGACCGGATCCTTTTTCCTTTTATAAAGACGGCTATTATTATTATACCCATACACTGGGTAACCGGATTGGCATTTGGAAGACAAAGGATATCACAAAACTTGAGACAGCAGAATATAAAACGATCTACACCCCACCTGTGGGTACTATGTATTCAAAACACCTCTGGGCGCCGGAAATTCTGTTTATCCGCGACAAATGGTACGCGTATTTTGCGGCTGACGATGGACGGAATGAAAATCACAGAATGTATGTATTGGAAAACGACTCTCCCGATCCCATGTCAGGCCATTGGGTGTTTAAAGGAAAGATAACAGATCCTGCCGATAAATGGGCTATTGACGGAGATGTATTTGAATACAAAAAGCAGCTTTATATGATATGGAGCGGTTGGGAAGGGGATGTGGATGTACAGCAGAATATTTATATCGCAAAAATGAAAAATCCCTGGACGATAGAAGGTAAACGGGTATGCCTGTCACGCCCCCAATTGGACTGGGAAACGCACGGAGATATCAACGATCAAAATAATCCGCGACATGTGAACGTGAACGAGGGTCCGCAATTTATACGGCATGGCGCACAGCTTTTTATTGTCTTTTCCGCCAGTGGTTGCTGGACGGATTTCTATGCATTGGGTATCCTGAAATTTACGGGTGAAGACAACTTATTGGAGGCGGCAGCCTGGCAAAAACATCCTTTACCTGTTTTCGAGACATCCAAAGAAAATGGCGTTTATGCGCCGGGGCATAATTCTTTTTTCAAATCCCCGGATGGTACTCAGGACTGGATTCTGTACCATGCCAATGATCAGGCAGGGCAAGGGTGCGGGGGGCATCGCTCACCCCGTGCACAGCGGTTCACCTGGAAAGCAGATGGGTTTCCTGAATTCGGTAAACCAGTAAAAACTCATATGCGTTTGTCTGCCCCCTCTCTGGAACGAGCAAATGCAAAATCAGGCGGTGAATAAAAAATGTATTGTGATTTTTCATAATTTTCAAGAATGATTTTTGGATAATAGCAATCTTCTTATTTTAAAATGTATTAAGTTTAAGCAAGACATTCGGGCATCATATAATAAGCCAGGGCTTATTATTGCATGGAACATGAAATGGGGTTCTTTTTAGGGCAATATGAAAAAAATTCATTTAATGGAATGGACTATTTCTCTTTAAAGGGGTAGCATTTTGTTGATTCATTGATCTGATAATAAAAACACGAATTATACCGACATCCCTTCCTCAACCTTGTCGGAAACGGCTTTTTGTAGAGTCAAATTGTGAATTGATTTTTTTGCAAAGATTTGCATTCCTCTCCCATTTAAGACAGGTATGCTCTGATAGGGAACAACATAGGCAAGGGAAAGGAATGTGCTTTTTTTATGTATGCCTGTTGATGGTCTCTTTGCTGATCATTGAAAAGACAGGTATCACACAGGATCAGAACACCTAACCTCGGTCTCAACCATCATTTAGCCAAGATCCGACCAAATCAGCCAGCAACAATAGTTCCTGAAAGATTAAGTTTGTGCGAGTCTATTTATGCTACGGAATTTAAAATGATACCTATATGGAGGAAAACCAACACAAACTACAGGCAGAAAAGACAGGAAAGAAAGCTGGGATTCAGTCGTTGCTCCCCCTTTTTCCACAGGAGGCCACTTTGATAAATAGTGTAGTTGGTGTACGACAAAAAGATGGGGTTGTTTATTACTTCAATGGTTCGATGCTGATTTTTCGTCATGCAAAAGAAGACATCGATAGTTTTCGGTTTATCACCAGCCAATTAGTGGTAAATGGGGTTTGCAAACAGGTAGAAATTGTAAAATGTTTTGGTGTAAGTGATATTTGTTTTTCATTTTGACTAATAACTAATATTGACGACATTTGAAGACATTAGAAAAACTAAAACATATCCGACAGACATTAACGAAACGCTTCAGACAGTTGAAGGAACCAACCTGTTTGAACATTCGGACAATCCAGTTGAAAACATTGAACTTGTTTATAGTTTTCGTTCGCCACTCCGTTACCCAGGTGGCAAGACAAGAGGTGTTGAGTTTATCACCCGTTTTTTCCCAAAAAATCTTGACAAACTTTTATCTCCTTTTTTTGGTGGTGGGTCAATTGAATTAGCGACAGCTTCAAAAGGGACAAAAGTTTTTGGCTACGATGTATTCTCTCCTCTTGTAGAGTTTTGGCAGTGCCTAACGACACAGCCAGACGAGATTGCGGAAGAGGTAGAAAAATATTTTCCGCTTTCAAAAGAAAAGTTTTACCAACTCCAAAACACACAAACAAAGTTCACAACTAAATTAGAGAGAGCAGCAGTTTACTATGTTCTTAATCGTTCTTCTTTTTCAGGTGCAACTCTTGCAGGCGGAATGTCGCCAGAGCACCCGCGATTTACTGAAACTTCTATTGAACGACTTAAAGATTTTTATAATCCCAATATCAGCGTTAAAAAAGCCGACTTCAAAAAATCGCTTGCTGAACATCCATTTACTTTCACATATCTTGACCCACCATATTTAATAAAGAGTTCACTCTACGGACGGAAAGGCGATGCACACAAAGATTTTGACCACGACGGTTTAGCAAAGATATTAAAAACAAGAGAGCATTGGATTTTATCTTACAACGACTGCGATGATATTCGTGATTTGTATGCAGGGTTCCACGTCATAACTCCAAATTGGAAATATGGAATGAGCAACGACAAAACCTCTAAAGAGGTTTTAATTTTCAGCAAAAACTTTACGGTAAACGGACACTACAATTACTAATGCCATCACAAACCGAAGCAGGCAAAGCTCTTGAATATGCTTTACTCAAACAACATTCAACTTTATTTCAGGTAAACACAAAGTAAGTGTCAGGGAAGATACATCGTTTCATGTGGCTGAAAAATGCTTCAAACTTTTTTCGACAGCCGAACAAACAAAATATTTGAAAGCTGCCACCTCAGTTTTCAAGCATATCGTTGAATTGTAGCCACGACTTGAAAACCCTATTTCTTCAAAAGATATTCTGACTTTACTAATTGTTGCTGATGCCAAAGGCATCAAAGGCGATGTGAGAGATGTTTTATTCATTCGTTCATCACAAAATTGGGAACCAGGAATTTCTGCCAAGAATATTCACAAAGTAGTTAAACACTCACGACTATCCGACAAAATCGATTTCGACAAAGAATGGCTTGAACTAAATTGTAGTGATACTTATTTCAAAACTGTTATTTCCATTTTTTCAGAGTTACGCAAGTTGTAAGGGCAAAATGAGTTGTGGCGCAATTTGAAAGACTGTCTTAGCCCCCTAAAAGGCTGGACTAAAATTATAAATTAATTTAGTCACAGTAAATTTAGGAAATATGTCAAAAACAAGACGTCAATTTACCCCTGAAGAGAAGTACAGCATTCTTCAGGAAGCCGAACGGGAAGGCACAACAGAAACATCCCGGAAATACAATCTTGCACATTCTGTACTCAGCTATTGGAAAAGGAAGTACCTGGTTAAGGGCAAAGATGGATTAAAAGCCGGTTACAAGAAAGCTGATCCTCAATTACGGGTTCTTGAAGATGAGAATGTCCGGCTAAAAAAAATCATCGCCAACCAGGCGCTTGAACTGGAGTTTAAAACCGAGCTTTTAAAAAAAAGCGATGTTCATTATCAGAAAGTAAGAAGATGATCGTAGCGTACAAGGGCAAAACGAGTATAGACAATCTTTGCCGGTGGGCGAACGTGGCAAAGAGCAGCTTGTATTACAACGCTCACCCAGGTCCAAGGGGGATGAAACCCAGCACTCACACGATAATCGGCAACAGTGGATTGGTGAACAATAGTTTGGTGGTAGATCAGATACGTGCTGTACTTTCCATGGACTATTGCGTGTATGGATACCGAAAAATGACTGAAGAACTGCGGGATTTGGAGTATTTAATCAATCCCAAGAAAGTGTACCGTTTAATGAAAGAGAACCACCTGCTGTCAGGCAAGCGTATAACCGTTCAGGGAAAAAGAAAATGGGTAAAGCATCGTCGCATTGAAGCCGGACGCCCCATGGAGTACTTGTGTCTGGACATAAAATACGTTTGGATTCAGGGAGAAAGCCGCTGGTATTATCAACTGGCGATAATTGATGTTTACAGCCGCAGGATATTGTGCTGGATTTTTCAGCGCAGCATCCGTCACAGGGATGTTATTGCACTGATGCGGTGGCTGGATCTTCGTTACGGTCTCAAAGGAGTAATCATTCGAAACGACAACGGATCGCAGTTCATAGCGCATAAAGTGCGTGAAGTATTGCAATCATTGGAAGCCACCCAGGAGTTCACCCATGTGGCTACACCGGAAGAAAATGCCTACATTGAAGCTTTTCACTCTATCGAGCAGCGTGAATTGATAGACCGCTTCAGTTTTTCGAGTTATTATGATGCTAAACAGCATATCGAAAAATATATGCACTGGTATAATTTCAGACGCAAACATGGACAAATCGGCATGACGACTCCCGTGAAGAAATGGGAAGCATATTACCGAAAGATATTTTCTACATTTGCCTTGTCAGGTCAAGCGGAAGCGGGCAATGCTGGAGAGCAACCCGCCAGGAATAACCTGACCGGCGAAGATGATCGGCAAGGGATGGTGCAAATCCTTCCTTGCCCTTCTCAATCATCTTTGTTGGAAATGCCTTCAAAAACTCAATCAAGTATCTTTTGTACTTTAGATGAACAATCAGTAGCAAACCTCTTCGAAAAAACCGTCCAGTTTATCGGGGGTTAAGACAGTCTAAGAGCTAAGCTACATAATAATTTGAAAGCAAATCACAACGAAAACTTGAATGTAAAAACAGAAGCTAACGTTGTATAAGAGCTAAGCTACATAATAATTTGAAAGCAAATCACAACCGGTTACCGGACTTACCAAAAAAGAAATACGTTGTATAAGAGCTAAGCTACATAATAATTTGAAAGCAATTCACAACTAATGCAGTCATATTTCTTTGTGAAATACGTTGTCTAAGAGCTAAGCTACATAATAATTTGAAAGCAATTCACAACCTGTCGTATATTTGTGATGCAGAGTTCTACGGAACACTGTGCCACCCCTTCAGCGATGAAGGGGTTTCCTTTTAAAAATACTATAGGCCGCTCAAATCATGTGTATCTGCCTTAAACCTGAAATCTGTATGGAAGTATCAGGGACTTCAATTTGTTCGGCTATTGGTTGAGTTGAGGGAACCCTGTGTGAAAATCTACTGGATTTTAATTCTACTCTGAATGGTTGTTTTTCCCAAAACAGGGGAATAATCCAAATGGGGAACTTAATGTATTGGACTGAATTCAGGTTTTTCAGAGATGGACATTTGTCATATCCTGAAAATGATTCTGAAACTGATGCAGGGTCGTATCACTCCTTATTTTACGGTGCTCATCCCGGAAGGAAAGTAGCATGCTTTCATTGTCATTAAGGGGATAGCGAACTACAAATGGTCCGCGGATATAGGCATTGGCATCTTTTGTTAATGCCGGATCTGAAGAAGGCAGGAATCCCAGTATTTTTAAAATATCGGTAGTGAGTGGAATGGCGCTGACGTCTTCAAGGTTATACCAGAATCTCTGATCTCCGTGCGCCACCAATACTTTTTTTTCTCCCCAATCTGCACGTATCACTCTACCGGTTTTTACGGAACCTTCAAAACGGACATTGACAATGTCACCTTGCTTAATTTCAGAAAATTTGATCATGGCAAGAAGGATTTGTTGGAACTCTAATTTATATATTTTTTTGATATGAGCCATATAACTCCGGTTA
Organism: uncultured Terrimonas sp.; assembly: GCA_964518685.1. GTDB lineage: Bacteria > Bacteroidota > Bacteroidia > Chitinophagales > Chitinophagaceae > Agriterribacter. The sequence goes on along the minus strand of CAZFGP010000150.1, from coordinate 821 downwards.
TTTTTGTTTTGTTTCCAAATCTCAAACCTTCAATTATATATATCCATTAGTTTTGCAACTTCGAAAAGGAGGCGAAAATCTTTGTTATCTTTCAGGTACTACTTGACATTTTTCTACAGACTCTTGCTTGCATTGGCTCTATACATGCTTTGCCGGGCCCTATTCTTTGTTTTTAACCAGGATCTTTTTCAGGGTATCGTCATTAACGATGGACTGCAGATCGTTAAAGGGGGATTGAAGTTTGACATAGCCGCGCTATTTTATTTCAACGCCCTTTTCGTCTTAGGTACACTTTTGCCCTTTAGAAAACGTACCGCAGCGCCGTATCAAAATTTCCTGAAATGGATTTATCTGTTCTTCAATGGTCTGGCTATGCTGTTGAATTGTATTGACATCATTTATTACCGTTTTACCCTGCGCCGCACTACCCGTTCGGTATTTGACGAATTTGCCAATGAAACCAATAAGGTGAATTTATTAGGTCGGTTTTTATTAGACTACTGGTATATAGCCCTCATCTTTCTGTCGCTGACCGTCCTGATGTACTGGTTGTATCGTAAAGTCAGGGTTTTCCCCTCTTCGGACAAGAGCAGATTCTTTTATGTGCATGCTACGGTTGTATTATGTGTTATGGCCACCCTGGCGGTCGGCGGAATTCGTGGTGATTTTAAACACAGCACACGGCCTATTACCATCAGCAATGCAGGAGAGTTTGTAAAACGCCCCAACGAGGTATATCTGGTGTTGAACACACCTTTTTGTATGGTTCGCACCTGGGACTTAAACCGCCTGAAGGAAGTACATTTTTTTGATCATCTAAC
>CAZFGP010000149.1:0-10686 GCA_964518685.1 uncultured Terrimonas sp. | reverse complement strand
GTTTAAAAAATTAAGATAAGTAATGACAAGGCACAGGTCGGGAGACCTGCGCCAGAACGGAGCCAGACCAGTGCCTAAGCTTTACTTGTTTTAATAAATGCTGTAAAAAGCTTTACCAGAGCGATTGCTGACTGGTGTGGAAGAACCGGAGGATATGAACGGCGTGATTGGGTTCATCAATGGAGAACATGATGAGGTAAGGAAAAGTGGCCATAGGTTTGCAGCGGATGTTACGGTACCGGACAGCCGAAGCGGTGGGCGTAAGGGCGATGCGGTTTAAATATGCTTCAACCAGGTCAGCAAAGCGGTATCCAAGGTCTTCGGCCTGGTGGTTATAATATTGAACAGCATCAGTTAAATCGTTGTCTGCAGTTGGGGTAATGTAAATGGTATAGGGCGACATTATGGTTTTTTATACCGGTGTTTGATATCATCCCACTTTAATAAATAGCCGGGATTGTTTTTAATAGCATCCAGTTCTTTATCCAGTGCAGCTTTCTGATCCGGCGTAAGCTCAATGGTATCTTCCTCCACAGATTCTACGGCATCCACTTTAATAAGATCTTCAATCAAAGCTGCGGCATATTGTTTTTTAATGCGCAGGTGTAATGTATCGGGCATAAAATAAATTTTTAAGAGGCAAAGACTTTTTTCGCTTTATGAGATTGCAGAAAAGCATCCAGCAATGCAAACACATGTGCCTTATCTTCCTGCCCCAGCTTTTGAATATCAATAATTTTATTTACTACATTTTTTCCCAGCAGTAAATCAGTATTGCCAACCAGGTAATCCAGTAAACGATACTACTGTTAAGTTAAGCCTAAATTATCAAAGATATAGCCACGAATGTTTATTTGTGTATTCGTGGCAGGGAATACGTCATTTTATGATTAACATGACACTACGAATTTACATAACATAAGTATCGTAACAAACTTTTTTTAACGGAGTCTAAAGAAATCAAAGCCCGACTTACACATCTGGCGCAGGTTTGGCAGCATTGTTTAGCGGGGTGTTAGATTATTGTAATCACCGGGATACACGGACTTACCATAGCGCCCCTGTAGTGCTGAACGAAAAATTGGATTATCTTCCTGAAATCATAATCAAATTTTGGATTTCAGATATTGCACAGGAAATTTGAATCCATTTTTCCGGTATGCCGATCATATTGTTTGACACAGCATAAAGAAATCTGTTGCAACCTTTACTTCGCCGCCACGTCTCCCACATAACTAAAAGTTGAGAACAGATACAAAGCTGCTGGGGGCGTGGCGAACAAGCCGCCAAAAATTGTAAAAACAATCCTTATTTTCAAAAACAGTTTTGTATCTTGCACTCCGTGAAAAGGCTTACCGGTTATTTATTGCTTACACTTCACCTGATGGCTTTTACAGAATGTCATCAGCTACTGCGTCTGCCCTTTTTCATGCAGCATTTTCAGCAACATTGCACCGCCGACTCCATGATGAATTTAGAAAAATTTCTTAAAATTCATTATTTCAGTCCTGGTTCTGTTACAGACGACTATAATCAGGATCAGCAATTGCCTTTCAGAGGAGGTGATTGCCATCTTCTGAACACAACAGCCTATGTTTATGAACCCGTTTCCATTCAAATTAAACCCATAAGTGCAGTGTCTGCTGTATTTTATTGTTATAATGAAACGAGTGTTCCTCAATTTTCTTCTTTTGATATTTTCCAGCCTCCCAAAGAAAATACGCTGTTGTAATCCTTAGTCATTTTATTTATAGGTCAAATTTTTTTGCATGCTGAACGCTATTATTCGCTTTTCCGTAAGGAATAAGCTGATTATAGGTTTATTCACTCTTGGATTAATCATCTGGGGCGCTATAAACCTGAACCATTTACTCATTGACGCATTACCCGATATTACCAGCAATCAGGTACAGATCATCACGGTATCACCATCGCTGGCAGCCCCGGAAGTGGAGAGGTTGATAACTTTTCCTCTGGAACAGGCTAATGCCAATATTCCCGGATTAAAGGAGATGCGATCTATCTCCAGGTTTGGACTGTCTGTAATTACCGTTGTTTTCAACGACGATATAGACATTTACTGGGCCCGACAACAAGTAAATGAAAGGCTGAATTTAGTAAGAGAACAGATTCCCAATGATGCCGGTCATCCGGAGTTAGCACCGGCCACAACAGGATTAGGCGAGATCTATCAATATGTATTGAAACCACAAAAGGGTTACGAAGGGAAATACAACCTTGCCGATTTAAGAAGTATCCAGGATTGGATAGTTCGCCGGCAATTGCTGGGTACTCCGGGCGTTGCTGATGTAAGCAGTTTTGGAGGCTATCTGAAGCAATACGAAATAGCCATACAGCCCGATCACCTCAAAAGCATGAACGTGACTATGGGTGATATTTTTAATGCTTTGGAAAAGAACAATCAAAATTCCGGAGGGTCATATATTGAGAAGGGTCCTGTAGCCTTATTTATCCGAACAGAGGGACTGGCAGCCACCACAGATGATCTTGAAAACATTTTTGTGAAACACACCGACGCGGGTATTCCTGTATATATTAAAGATGTAGCTGAGGTGCGTATTGGCCATGCCATCCGTTATGGCGCTATGACCTATAAAGATAAAGGAGAAGTAGCCGGAGCTGTAGTGCTCATGCTTAAGGATGCCAACGCATCAAAAGTGGTTAAAGAAGTAAAGCTGAAGATTGAACAAATTCAAAAGATGCTACCAGAAGGCGTGGTACTGGAGCCTTTTTACGATCGTACCAAAATGGTTAATAACGCCATCAGCACCGTTGAAATCAATTTAATGGAAGGCGCGCTCATTGTTATTTTTGTATTGGTCATTTTTTTGGGGAACCTGAAAGCAGGCCTGATTGTAGCTTCCGTGATTCCGTTATCCATGCTGTTCGCTGTAAGTTTAATGAACCTGTTTGGCGTTTCTGGAAACCTAATGAGCCTTGGCGCTTTAGATTTCGGACTTATTGTTGATGGTGCGGTGATTATAGTGGAAGCAGTGTTGCATCGGCTGGCACACAGTAAACATTTTTCAGGATTCACCCGCATCACTCAATCAAAGTTGAATGAAGAAGTAGAAAGTTCGGCGGGTAAGATGATGAATGCTGCGGTATTTGGTCAAATTATTATTTTGATTGTATACCTGCCTATATTATCGCTCAGTGGTATAGAAGGTAAAATGTTTCGCCCAATGGCTCAAACGGTTATATTCGCTCTGATTGGCGCCTTTCTGCTTTCCCTCACCTATATACCTATGATGTCTTCCCTGGTCATAAGCAAAAAACTTTCGCATAAGGATACGTTTGCCGATAAATGGATGAAAATTGTACAGTCATTCTACACTTCCATACTCAAAAAAGCGCTTGCTTTTCCCAAACTGGTAGTATCTTTTGCTATACTGTTGTTTATTATTGCTCTTTTTATTATGAGCAGATTAGGCGGAGAGTTTATACCACGACTTCAGGAAGGCGATTTTGCTGTGGATGCGCGTTTGCTTACAGGCAGTTCGCTTTCAGAAACGATTAAAGAGACGCAGAAAGCTGCAACCCTTTTACAGGATCGTTTCCCTGAAATAGAAAAAATTGTTACCCGTATAGGTGCAAGTGAAATACCCACAGATCCAATGCCCCTTGAAATGACGGATATCATGATTAGTCTTAAACCTCCGAAAGAGTTGAAATCCGCAGGCTCTTTTGAAGAGTTGGCTAACAAAATGAGTAAGACTCTGGAAGAGATTCCGGGCATTACTTTTGGTTTTCAATATCCGGTACAAATGCGCTTTAATGAATTGATTTCGGGCGCCAGACAGGATGTGGTTTGCAAGATTTTTGGAGATAACTTAGACAGTCTCGCTGCTTATGCAGGGCAAATAGGCAGCATTGCATCGTCTGTATCAGGCGCCAAAGACATCTATGTGGAAAGTGTTACGGGGCTGCCGCAAATTGTGGTTAAATACAAACGGGAAGCAATGGCACATTATCAACTTAACATTGCTGATGTAAACCGGATGGTTCGCACCGCATTTTCAGGGGAGACCGCCGGAATCATTTATGAAAATGAACAACGATATGATTTGGTGGTCAGACTGCTGGATATTGAACGAAGAGATATTACTGATGTGCAACAGTTATTAATCGCTACACCTGCCGGAATGCAAGTGCCTTTGTATCAGGTTGCTTCTGTCAGCATTCAGGAGGGACCCAATCAAATACAGCGGGAAAATGCGCAACGCAGGATTATTGTAGGATTTAATGTGCGCGGAAGAGATGTAAAATCTGTGGTACAGGAACTGGATCAGAAAGTGCGGCAGCAAATAAAATTGTCACCGGGATATCATATTAAATATGGAGGGCAGTTTGAAAACCTGACTGAGGCTTCGCAACGTTTAGCCATTGCCGTGCCTTTAGCCTTATTATTGATATTAGTGATGCTGTATTTCACCTTCGACTCCCTGAAGTATGGACTACTTATCTTCTCCGCTATTCCGTTATCTGCTATTGGCGGTATTCTTGCTTTGTGGATCAGAGGAATGCCTTTCAGCATCTCTGCTGGAATCGGTTTCATAGCCTTATTCGGGGTTGCGGTATTAAATGGCATTGTACTTATAACTGAATTTAATCGCATTAAAAAAGCCGGATCAGACAATATCCGGGATATTATTATGGAAGGAACAAAAATACGGCTGCGGCCGGTGCTTATGACCGCAAGTGTGGCGTCTCTTGGCTTTTTACCTATGGCTTTGAGTCAAAGGACGGGCGCTGAAGTGCAACGCCCCCTGGCTACTGTGGTAATAGGCGGATTAATCACTGCCACTTTGCTAACACTGCTGGTGTTGCCTATTTTATATCAATGGTTTGAAAAAAGAGGCCGAAAAAAATCTGGAATAAAGCCTGCAGCTATCTCCATATTATTCATGATGCTTTGCGGAACGCTCACCGGACAGGAAAAGATTTCATTGGAAGAAATGTTGAAGATGGGCAGTCTTCAAAACCTGAATTTGCAATCGGTGAAAAAGGAAGTTGAAGTCTGGCAACTATTGCAAAGCCGGGTTTTTGATCCGGGTAAAACGCAAATAACAGGCGAATACGGGGGCATTAACAGCAAAACAAATGATACTCAGTTTTTCATCAGCCAGGGTCTGAATCTGCCCGTAGTGTACCGCCGGCAAAAACAATTCTATAGAACCGAAGAAAATGCACGGCAACAATTGCTGGAATGGAAGGAGGCAGAATTACACCGGGAAATCAAACGGTCGTTTTATGAATTAGTGAACACCATTGAGCGAAAGAAGTTACTGGAACTTTTAGACTCTATATACAATCGTTTTCAGCAATCTGCAGCCCTTCGTTTGCAATCGGGCGAAAGCAATGTACTGGAAAAAACCACTGCCGATGTGCAGGTTCAGCAGTTGAAACTTCAGCAAAAACAATTAGCTGCCGATATGCATATTTTGCAACAACAATTACAATGGTTGCTTCAAACAAACTCACTTCCACTACCGGATTATGATTCCCCCAAAAAAGAAAGCAGCATTTTTCCGGATACTTCTTTTGCGGCCATCCACCCCCAAACAAAATATAATTTATTACAGGAGGCAATAGCATCTGCCAAAACCCAGATGGAAAAGTCAAATTTGTCTCCCGATTTTTCGGTCGGTTACAGTAACCAGTCTATCATTGGGTATCAAAGCAGTGATGGCGTGCATCAGGAATATTTTGGAAGTGGAGACCGGTTTCATGTTGCACAACTCACTCTGGGCATCCCCCTCTTCAACGGCGCTGTAAAAGCAAGAATTAAGGCTGGAAAAGCACAGCAGGAAGTGATGAAAATCAATACCGAAGCTACAAAAGGATATTTAAAAACCAGCCTGCGACAATGGTATGAAACGTATCAGAAAGAGTTGGAAAATTTACAATACTATGAAAATAGCGGATTGCAGCAATCTGATCTGATCATACGATCTGCGGGATTGAGTTTAGAAAACGGTGAAATCAGCTATATAGAATGGACCACGTTGATGAATAATGCCATCACTATCCGGATCAATCATCTGGACGCATTGGCTAAATACAATAAAACACTTATTGAAATAGAATACTTAACCGGAAAATAAAATTTATGCGCTATACTTTTTTGTTACCAGCTCTTTTTTGGCTTACTCAGGCATGTAAGTCAAAGCAGCATGATGCAGGCGTTCATCATATTATTTCTGAGGATGCCGTTACGCTTACTGAGGATCAGATAAAAAATGCCGGTATTGAAACGGCGGTAATCGAAAAGCATCGGCTCAACAGCGAACTGAAAGTTCATGGACTGGTTGATGTGCCTCCTCAAAATATTGTGTCTATCAGCTTTCCTTTAGGCGGCTATCTTAAAAACACCCGATTGCTCCCAGGCATGCACGTAACCAAAGGAGAAGTGATTGCGACCATTGAAGATCAGGCGCTGATTCAACTGCAACAAGATTATCTGATCGCAAAGGCAAAACTCGAGTTTACAGAAAAGGATTTTGAACGTCAGAAAACGTTGAATGAAAATAAAGTAAATGCCGATAAAATTTATCAGCAGGCTCAATCCGAATATACCGCTCAGAAAGTACTTGTTAAAGGATATGATGAAAAACTCCGGCTCATAGGAATCAACCCCGAGAAGCTGAACGAAAACAATATCTCCAGGAGCGTACCCATGTATTCCCCAATCAACGGCTTTGTTTCAAAGGTTAATGTTAACATTGGAAAATTTGTGAATGCTGCCGATGTATTATTCGAGTTGATCAATCCCGATGATATTCACGCGGTACTCACCGTGTTTGAAAAAGATCTCACCAAAGTAAAACCGAGGCAACAGGTGCTGATCACTTTCGTAGACGATCCGGCTTCCGAATATGAAGCGGAAGTATTGCTGGTTACCAAAAATGTAGACGATAATCGCAGTGCCCTTGTGCATTGCCATTTCGAGAATCAACCCCGGCAATTGCTACCGGGTATGTTTCTGAATGCCCGAATAAAATTGAGCGACCACGAAGTGACCGCCGTTCCGGAAGCGGCGCTGGTACGATACGGTAACGATGAATTCCTATTGGAACATACGGACAATAAGAGTTTTCATCTTCTGCCGGTGCAAAGCGGGATTAAGGAAAATGGATTGGTAGAGGTGTCCGGTAAGAACAATGAGGAACTAAGCGGCAAAACAATTATCATAAAAAATGCCTATGCCATACTATCTCAAATTAAAAACGCAGGAGAAGAAGATTAGGAGTGGGGTTTCCATGTATAAAAAATCAAAATCCAAGTGAACAAAAATTAGTATTTTCGGGTATATTACCCGCATGAGTTCATTAGTTAAAATATTGCCTCATTACACCTATGCTGATTACGAGCATTGGAAAGGTCAATGGGAATTGATTGACGGTATCCCCTATGCCATGAGCCCTTCTCCCGTACCTAAGCATCAGCGGATTGCCAACAACTTAGGATCTGAATTCAGGTTACAGTTAAAAAAGTGCACTAAATGCAACGCTTATCAGCCTATAGATTATCGTATTAGTGACGACACTATTCTTCAACCGGATATGCTGGTAATCTGCAACCCTATTACCAAAAAGTTTTTAGACTTTCCGCCAGTCCTGGTTACTGAAATTCTTTCTCCCGCTACGGCGTTGAAAGACCGCCACACCAAGTATGGACTTTACGAATCGCAGGGCATACCCTATTACATCATCATTAACCCGGATACCGAAGAGGTGGAAATCTACGCATTACAGGATGGGAAATACCGACTTTCATCCAGTGGAAGAACTGCCGTACATGACTTTATATTTGAGGACTGCAAAGTAACCATTGATTTTAAGGAAATATGGTGAACATTTAAGATTTGAGATTGCGCAACTTTCAGCATTCATGCGGTTTTCTCTGCATTTCAAGTCTCAGATTTCAAATTATCTTACAATCTCTCCTTTCAGGCGTAGCAATTCCGTTTCGGAAAGTTTGGTATTATATCTTGCCGCGATCAGGCGGTCATAAGCATCCTGCAGGCTTTTTTGCGCTTCTCTGAGTTCAAGATAGGTTGAAATGCCCTGTCTGAAGCGTTCCAGCGCAATCATCACATTTTCTTTTGCCAGTTCTATATTCTCTTCTTCCAGTTTCAAAGCGGTAAGCTGATACTGATAACTGTTATAGGCCACTCTTACCCAAACATCCACCAGGCTTTTTTGTTTGGCAACAACAATATGTTGATATTCAACATCCAATTTTGCCTGTTGAATATTTCTGTTAACACTCAGATGATTCAATAAGGGAATGGAAGCAGTAAGACCAAAATTGTAACTGTTATTACGGCTGAAAAAGGGGGCAAAAGGACTGATATTATTTTGATTTGAATTACGCGAAAAATTATAGGCAGACCCAAAGGAAACGATTGGCCAACGGCTGGCTTTCATTTCTTTCAAAGACAACTTTGCAACCTCCACATTTTTCAACGCCTGTAAAATGGTTGGATTGGAGGATTCAATCCCATCCTGAATCTCAGAAATGCCAATTTGGGTATCTAAAGGAATGGAATCAGCCACCTCATATACGCTTGGTAATTTCATCCCGGTCAACTGATTCAATTGATCTTTAAGTTGAATCATAGTTGTCTGCTGTTCCAGATGTGCGGCTCTTTGTGCATTTAAATCCACTTTTGCCTGCAGCAATTCCGGTCGGGTACCTAAGCCAACCAGTAATTTGCGGTCGGCTAATTTCACCCGCTCTTCATTAATGGACATTTGCTCCTCAATAGCTTTTAACAGCTGTTTTTGGCGAACAATAAGATAATAATTATTGATAATTTCCGCGGTGGTATTCACTACCTGATTCTTGAGATTTATACGACCCAGGTTAAACAGCTCATCAACTTTCTGTTTTGTAACAAACATCTTTAAACCATCAAACAAAGTCCAATTTAAATTTATAGCTGCACTCAGGTTATCTGTTTTTATGCCCGATCCCTGCACCTGGGGTCGGGATTCATATTTTTGTTTTTGAGCAGAAGTGGTCCACAAATTGCCAACTGTAGCGTTCACCGCAGGCAGAAAGGCGCCGTATACAAAATGCTGATCTGTTGCTGCAGCAACGGAATCATTACTAACTAATAAGATATCGTAATTATTATTTAATCCGGCGGCCACTGCTTCCTGTAAAGTAATCATCTGCTGCCCTCTTCCGGCTATAACTAAAACACAGACTATTGATATGAGGCTGGTGATTCTTTTCCACTCCATAACATTTCGGGCTCTTTTGTTTCAGAAAAATATTCATCAATATGACTTTCGCCTTTCTTTGCCGAAAGAAAACCATACATAGCAGGAATCACAAAAAGCGTTAGTACCAGCGAAAAGATAATACCTCCCACAATTACAATTCCTAAAGGAATTCTGCTGGTAGCAGCAGCTCCAAACGAAAGCGCAATAGGCAATGCGCCTAATGACATCGCCAGACTGGTCATCAGGATTGGTCTTAATCTGGCTACAGAGGCTTCAATTACTGCTTTACGTTTAGGAATACCTGCTCTTTGCTTCTGATTGGCAAATTCCACAATTAGAATCCCGTTCTTGGTAACTAATCCTATAAGCATGATCATACCAATTTGCGAAAATATATTCAGCGTTTGACCGAAAAGCCATAAGGACAATACAGCGCCGGCAATGGCAAGCGGAACGGTAAACATGATAATAAATGGATCTATAAAACTTTCAAACTGTGCCGCAAGTACTAAAAAGATCAAAGCCAGGGCCAATAAAAAGGCAAACATGGTATTACCTGAACTTTCGGCAAAATCCCGCGAAGTGCCGGACAGCGAAGTAGCAAAAGTATCGTCAAGTAACCGGTCCGCAATATCCTGCATGGCTTTAATACCTTCTCCCAAAGCCATCCCTGGTGCAAGACCGGCCGAAATGGTGGCGGATTTATAACGATTGAAGTGGTATATAGTAGGCGGAGTGGTACTTTCTTTAACGGTTACCAGATTATCCAAAGAAATACTTTCCCCACGCTGATTGCGCAGATAAATATTTTTGAGATCAGTAGGTTTATTTCGGTCAACACGAGGTACCTGTCCTATTACTTCATATTGCTTCCCATCTTTGGTAAAGTAACCAAGGCGGCGGTTGCTATATGCCAATTGCAATGCCTCGGAAATATCATCAATACTCACGCCTAAGGTACTGGCTTTTAAACGGTCAACTGTAACCGAAAGTTCAGGCTTATTAAGCTTAAGATCAATATCCACCCCCTGGAAGACGGGATTTTTGTTTGCCTCTTCCAGAAATGCAGGGAGCACATCTACCAACTTTTCAAAATTGTTATTTTGCAAAACAAACTGAACCGGCATACCTCCTCTTCTGCCTACTGAAATGGTTTGATCCTGTGAAGGAAAGGCCTTGCCTTCCGTAAATTTTGGAAGATTCCGGTTTACCATATCAACAATTTCCTGCTGCGACCTGGCACGTTCATCCGGGTCAACCAGTGTGACGCTCAGAAAACCAGTATTAACTGATCCGGAACCGGAAAACCCGGGCGCAGTTACCGTTAACACTGTTTTAGTTTCAGGAACAGAGTCAAGAATGAAATTAGTAAGTTTATCAATAAACCCATCGGTATATTCAAATGAGGAACCCTCAGGCATAGTTACCG
>CAZFGP010000148.1:8738-10731 GCA_964518685.1 uncultured Terrimonas sp. | reverse complement strand
TTCCTTTCCGTTTTTTTATTGCATTCGAACAGTTCGGTCATAGCTCAAACCGGTAACGGCGGGGATAAGGCGTCCGCCGCAACCATCATCACCCCCAATGACTTCTCCGGCAGCGATATTGAGCGCATACAAGCGGCTATCAATGCAGCCAAAAGGACCACTCATAAAATCGTAATCCCACAGAGAAATGCAAACGGCACCAATATCTGGAAGATAGATAGCGCAATCCTGTTGCCCGGTAATATGACTGTGATACTTGATAACTGCATCATACAATTATCTGATAGCAGCAGGGATAATATGTTTCGCAGCGACAATGTGGGAGTAGTAATTACAGATGTATCATGGAATAAAAATATAAGCATTATTGGTATTGGCGATGTCATTTTGAAGGGAGCGGATAATCCCAGGTCAACAGGCGATGGCCACAGAACATTGGTATTAACGCCACAGCCGGGAAGAGTTAGCTATGGAAGCGATGCCGGAAAAGCGGATCGTAAGCAAACCGGAGACTGGCGCAACATCATGATTCTGATGGCTTATGTAGATGGTTTCAACTTACGGAATGTAACTATTGAAAATTCGCACGCATGGGCGGTCAGTTTTGAGAGAACATTAAACGCTGATCTGTCAGACATAAGATTTAATTTGCCCGAAGAGCAGATAGTCAACGACAAGAAGGTGGTAGTACACAACAGGGATGGAATTGATTTAAGGCAGGGATGCAAATATTTCAGGATTAATAATATTTCAGGAAATACTGAAGATGACTTTATTGCGCTGTCGAATCTCGGCTCTGCTGACCCTGCGCTTCATATCGGAGATTTAAACTCCACGATGGTAACTCCGGCTGTCTGGCAAGGTCCGCAGGATGATATAGAACAAGTCATAATCACTAATATCACCTGTAAGTCCAATACCCGCGCTATTGCCATACGGGCTACTGACAGCGCAGGTGTACGCCACGTTTATATAAATGGCGTGATAGCAAAAACAAGGTTCAACAATATATTGATAGGGGGTAAAGGATATGGTAAACCTTCGCTGCCGGGGATGATCAGCAATATCTATGCTATGAACCTGATGAGTGATGGTAACGCATTGGTTTTGGCAGAGTCGCCAATAGCAGATTGTGTGTTTATGAACGGCATCTTCACCGGAAGCGGTTCGGATATTATTCACTACGGGATTGATAAAAATGAAACCAGAAACATAAGGGAAATCAATCTGGTAAATGAAAGCAAAAATTATTAATAAAAAAGTTTTAAACAAGAGTTATGAAATACTTAGCCCTATTAATTATTGCAGTACAAAGTTTGTTCATGAATACTGCTTCTGCGCAGATCATCACCCCCAACGACTTCACCGGTAGCGATATCGAGCGCATACAAGCAGCTATCAATGCGGCTAAAACAACCACTCATAAAATTGTAATTCCATCAAGGAATATGAACGGCACAAACTTGTGGAAGATTGACAGCGCCATTCTGGTACCCGGTAATATGACTGTGATTCTTGATAACTGCATCATTCAACTTTCTGATTCGTGCAGGGACAACATGTTCAGAAGTGATAATGTAGGAATAGGGATAGTTAATCCGGTATGGAATCATAATATCAGTATTGTGGGTATAGGCGAGGTGATATTAAGAGGTGCTGATAATCCCCGGTCAACAGGAGATGCTTATCGTACCCTAACCTTAGCCCCGGAAAAAGAAAAGAATTGGAGAGTGAGTTACGGAAGCGATGCGGGTAAGAAAGGCAGAAAGCAAAAGGGTGACTGGCGCAACAATCTTATTCAGATCGCTTATGTGGATGGGTTTACTCTAAAAAACATAAAAGTAGAAAATTCACATGCCTGGGCCATCAGTTTTGAAAGGACACATAATGCAACCTTATCGGATATCAGATTCCATAATCCTGAAATCACTATGATAAACGGAGTTAAGAAACAGGTGTATAACAAAGATGGGATCAACCTGCGGCACGGCTG
>CAZFGP010000148.1:0-8638 GCA_964518685.1 uncultured Terrimonas sp. | reverse complement strand
ATTCATCATGTATATGTCAATGGGGTCATCACTAAAGCAAGGCCGGATATACCCACACCTTATGGACTAAGCCGCAGCCCTTATACATTGCTGGTAGGTGGCGGAGGATATGGACAAGCTTCTATCCCCGGAAAGATCAATAATATTTATGCGATGAACCTTATGGGTGATGGCAAATCTTTGATTTTGATTGAATCGCCAATTGCCAATTGCCAGTTCATGAATGGAATCTATACGGGCAGCGCTCATGATCCTATTGTTTACACGATTGATAAAACGAGAACTAAAAATGTTGGTGCAGTTAACCTGGTAAAAGTGCGGATAGATTAATAGCCGGTAATGCTATCGCTTATTCAGAATTGGTTATAGTCAATTGTGATTAGCTTCGCTTTCTGAAAAGATACATCAGCAATAATTTTCTCCCGGTAACCGGAGATGGTATGAATAAAAAAACAATTTATGAAAAGAGGAAGAAAATGGTCATCAATTATTTCTTTAGGTATAGTTGTATTGATTACACTCTTCTCTTTTGTAAAAAATGATACTGGGAGAGATGGTGGAATGCAGGCGTCTGCAAAACCCAACATCATTTTTTTACTCACAGACGATCAGCGTTGGGATGCATTGGGAGCAATGGGCAATACGATTATTAAGACGCCCAATATGAATAAACTGGCAAGCGCCGGTATATTATTTCAAAATGCCTATGTTACTACTTCCATTTGCTGTGTGAGCCGGGCCAGCATACTCACCGGGCAATACGAATCGCGGCACAATATTCATGATTTTTCAACAGACCTTAGCCAGGAAGCAATCGCACAGAGTTATCCGGCGCTATTAAAAAATGCAGGGTATAACCTTGGCTTTGCAGGTAAGTTTGGCGTAGGACATCATCCGCCTTCTTCAATTTTTGATTTTTGGGTGGATACGGAGGCAGGAGGGAAGGGACAACCTGATTATGTTATCACCGGCAAAGACGGTAAGAAGATTCATGATACGGATACGCTGGGAAATGCCATTCAAACATTTTTAGACGAATTTGGTCATGCCGGCAAACCCTTTTGCCTGTCTGTAAGTTTTAAAGCGCCACATGAGCAGGATGGCTATCCACCCACTTATGTTATTCAGCCCAAATACAAGGATTATTATAAGGATGTTACCATTCCTTCTCCCGTAACAGCAACGCCTGAATACTGGAATCAGCTTCCGGATTTTTTCAGAACGGATACGAATTTTGGAAGGGAAAGATGGAAGGGACTTTTTGGAACCCCGGAGCTGTACCAGGAAAATGTGAAAAATTATTATCGGTTAATAACGGGTGTGGACGGCGTGGTGGGTGATATGGTGAAAAAGTTGGAGCAGTTGGGGATCGCAAAAAATACCATTATTATTTTTATGGGAGATAACGGAATGTTCCTGGGAGAGCATGGTATAGAGGGCAAATGGTATGGTTATGAAGAATCTATCCGGGTGCCGCTTTTCATTTACGATCCTAATGCGCCGGATAAGATCAGACAATACCGGGCGCCCCAAATGGCGCTGAATATAGATATTGCTCCCACTATCCTGTCCATGGCCGGGGTGCCTGTCCCCAAAGGTATGCAGGGCATGGATCTCATTAGTTTAGTGGAAAACAGGATCCCTGAAAGAAAGGATTTCTTTTACCAGCATTACTTTTTAGGCGGGCCGAGAATACCAAGAGTAGAAGGGGTAGTAACTAAAGATTTCAAATACATGAACTGGATAGAGCATAATTACGAGGAAGTATATGATGTAAAACACGACCCGCATGAAACCTATAACCTGGCGGGGTATTCAAAGTATAAAACAAAACTGGCAGAGTTGCGTAAAAGATACCAGGCGTTGAAGAAATCGCATTGGGTTCCGGATGATGTATGGAATAAGACTAAGACTAAGACTAAGCTTTAGGAAACCTGAACTAAACAATTTGATGGGCACTTTAAAGTGATACCACCTTTCTATTTGCATTCCGCCATTTTTTCCTTATCTTTCTTCTCTGAATCACCATTTTTTTAACCTATGACAGAACGCCTGCTGCAATTTATCTGGCAGATGCAGTATTTTAATAAGAATGATTTGTATTCTGCCGCAAACGATGTATTATACATCCATTATCCCGGTTATTTAAATACCAATCAGGGCCCTGATTTTTTGGAAGCCAGTATCAAAATTAATGCTACTATCTGGGTTGGGTGTATTGAGTTGCATATCAGAGCTTCCGACTGGAAGCTACATGGTCATTCAGAAGATGAAAACTATAAAAATATCATTCTGCATGTAGTTTGGGAGAATGATTATGAAGTACGTGATGAATGGGGGAATCTGGTACCAACCCTGGTTTTACAGGACAGGGTGTCAAAATTTCTCTTAGTCAGGTATGAAGAACTCATGTATACCCCTGAAGATATTCCATGCCGCAGGAATATTTCTTTGGTTTCAGAAATGGTTTGGAGCAGCTGGAAAGCCAGATTAGTTGCAGAAAGATTACAACGAAGAGTTACCGGGATTGAACAATACCTCAAAGAAACTAAAGGGAACTGGGAAGAGGTATTTTGGTGGCTGCTTGCCGGAAATTTTGGTACCACGGTTAATAGAGAAACTTTTGAGGCCGTAGCGCATTCTTTACCCGTTCGTATCTTAGCTAAGCACCGCCGGCAAATACAATTGCTGGAATCCTTTTTGATGGGACAGGCAGGGCTTTTAAACACGAGTTTTAATGAAGCCTATCCCCGGATGCTCCAAAAAGAATATCGCTTTTTTCAAAAGAAATATAATTTCTTACCCTTGAACAGGCCGGTTCATTTTTTACGTATGCGCCCGGGCAATTTTCCTACCATTAGATTAGCTCAGCTTGCGCAACTGATCAACCAGTCGTCTTGTTTATTTTCAAGGGTCAGATCAGCGTCATCTTACGAGGAGTTAAAAGCCCTGTTAACGGTTACTGCAAATGATTACTGGCATTATCATTATCGTTTTGATGAGCCTTCTCCATTTAAAGAAAAAGTGTTGGGACTGGAGATGGTCAATAACCTGATCATAAATACTATGGTACCGGTTGTTTTTGCGTATGGCTGCGTCATGAACGATCAGGAGGCTAAGAACAAAGCTTTACATTGGCTGGAAGCAACACCTGCTGAACACAACAGGATAACCAGCAAATGGGAGGCTCTTGGTTTATTAAACCTTACTGCTTACGATTCGCAGGCTTTCATAGAATTATATAAGATCCATTGTCTTTCAAAGGATTGTTTGAAATGCGCAATTGGGAATGCCCTGTTAAAGCGCCCGGATTAGATATTGCATTCGATAATCTTATGATATTTTGCTATTTAACAAGCTTTTGGGCGTTGACCCTAAAGCAAAATATTAATTTGGTGTAATCAACAGTAACTATCATTGTGCTATTTTTGTTTACATTTACGTTTAAAGGAAAATAAAAAGGAATTGGGGTGAAAAAAATTATTGCAACGCTTATAGGTATCGGCTTAATGTGGGGCGCTTGGGGACAACAATCAGGAGAACAGCGAAGAGAGGACAAACGGAGAGAAAAAAGAGAGAAGATTAATGAGTTGATGCGGATGGAGGAAGAAGGTATTCCTTCTTTTCACAAGCAAAATGCTTTTGGGGTAAAGGTCAATACCGATGGATGGGGAGTGTCGTATGAACTTGCCCGATCAAATTCAATAACGCGGGCCACTATTTTTCAACTTGAATTTAATGAAAAAAAACATCGTAAGGAGCGGAAAGATAATCGTCCAACCAGTGCCGGAGGATTTATATTTTTTGGCAACCCGTTTGTTTATGGGAAAAAAAATATCTTTTATCAATTGAAACTGGCCGCAGGTCAGCAAATTTTGATTGGGGGCAAGAATAATAAAAACGGGGTTTCGGTATATGGAATCGGAGCGGGCGGGCTTTCTATGGGTTTCTTGCGTCCTTATTATGTAGAAGTTCAGGATCAGTTGAATGAAAGCCGGTATGTTAAATATGATTCTCCGGACAGTTCTCTTTTTCTCAGTCCGGGCAACATCATTGGAGGCGCTGGCCTGGTAAAGGGATGGAATGAAATGAAACTGGCGCCGGGCCTACATGCTAAAGCAGCATTGCGGTTTGATTATAACCGCTTTAATACGATTGTATCTGCTATTGAAGGAGGAATCAATGTAGAATATTATCTTAAGGAAATAGATCAAATGGCTTATAATCCTACAAGGAAATTCTTTATGAACGCCTATGTTTCTTTCTTATTTGGCAAACGAAAGTAAGTCGGTTAATTTTGTCTCTTCTATAAAATTCAGACTATAATTATGAGTGGAGTTAGCGATTTATCAACACCGCCGGTACAGCGAATTAAAAAACCTGATTGGTTAAGAGTGAAACTGCCTATTGGCGAAAATTATAAAAATGTAAGGAATATAGTAAATACGCATAAGCTGCATACCATCTGTGAAAGCGGCAACTGTCCCAATATGGGCGAGTGCTGGGGAGCGGGTACGGCAACCTTTATGATATTGGGAAATATATGCACCCGGAGTTGTGGTTTTTGTAATGTGGCTACCGGAAGACCTGGTATTGTGGATTGGGATGAACCCCAGAGAGTAGCAGAGGCAATAGAACTGATGAAGGTTAAACATGCCGTGATTACTTCGGTAGACAGGGATGATCTGAAAGACGGAGGAAGTATCTTGTGGTACAATACCATCAAGGCAGTAAATACCCTAAACCCGGATACTACCCTGGAGACCCTGATCCCTGATTTTAAGGGAGAGAAGGAAAATATACAACGTATTGTAGAAGCAGCGCCGGAGGTGGTATCGCACAATGTGGAAACCGTGGAAAGAATGACAAGGTTGGTACGGATACAGGCTAAATACTGGAGGAGTATGGAAGTGTTGAAATACCTGAAAGAGAAAGGAATGCGTACCAAGTCCGGCATCATGCTTGGACTGGGAGAAAAAAAAGAAGAGGTGTTACAGACCATGAAAGACCTGCGGGCTAATCAGGTGGACGTAATTACTTTAGGACAATACCTGCAGCCTTCACCAAAACATCTGCCGGTTTTGCGGTTTGTACATCCGGATGAGTTTGCTGAATATGTTGAGGAAGGTTATAATATGGGATTTGATTATGTGGAGAGCGGCCCGCTGGTACGTTCCTCTTATCACAGTGAGAGACATGTGTTTGAAGGACGGGGCAGAGCCGATTGGATAAAGAAAAAAGCTTTGACAAAACCATGAAACCTGTGATCTTTGCACTATTTATTTTACATTAAGGGATATCTTTAGATGACCAAAAAACTGAGTCAGCTTATTTTTGATAAGCAACAGCTTCTGGAGGATGTACCACCTAATGAAGCCATTGCACAGTGGGCCTTCGAAGTGGTTTGCCTGTTATTTCCCGAACTGTCTCATAAGAGCCACTCTACGGTGGCCGAAATTGAAGAAAATTTTTGTCAGTTAGAAAATGCGCTAACGAAAATGCTTAATGCTACAAAGGCTTGTAGTGATTGCAATAATGATCTGGTTTCAAAAAAATTTTTTGAAGGTATCCCTGAATTGTACAGAATTTTAAATACCGATATAACTGCGATTCTCGAAGGAGATCCTGCGGCAAAGAGTGAATTTGAAGTGATCAGGGCCTATCCCGGATTTTTTGCCCTGAGTTTTTATCGTATTGCCCATCTTTTATTATTGCTTGAAGTGCCTCTTTTACCCCGGATACTAACCGAGTATGCACATTCCAAAACCGGTATTGATATTCATCCCGGAGCTGAAATTGGCGAATATTTTTATGTGGATCATGGCACTGGTATAGTGATTGGTGAAACTGCTGTTATTGGCAGTTATGTAAAGCTATATCAGGGTGTTACTTTAGGAGCGCTGAGTGTGGATAAGAGCATGGCGTCGGTAAAACGTCATCCCACTGTAGAAGATAATGTAATCATCTATTCCAATGCAACCGTATTGGGTGGGGATACTATTATTGGACGTAATTCTATAATCGGAGGAAATGTGTGGCTTACAGAAAGCGTGCCTCCAGACTCCTTCGTTTATCATACCTCAGACATCATTGTAGAAAAAAGAATAACTAAAAATAAAGTATAATGGCAACAGTGGCAGATTTAGTGGGAAAGACCCCCCTCGTTGAACTTCAGAAGTTAAATAAAAATCCCAAAGTACGCATTTTTGCGAAGCTGGAGGGGGATAATCCGGGTGGAAGTGTTAAGGATCGCCCTGTGTTTAATATGATTCACCGCGCACTGGAAAGAGGCGATATCAACACCACTACCCGGTTAATTGAACCAACCAGTGGAAATACAGGGATAGCAATGGCGTTGGCAGCCAATATTTTTGGATTAAATGTAGAACTGGTAATGCCCGCTAACTCCACGCGCGAGCGGGTATTAACCATGCAGGCCTATGGCGCAAAAGTAACCTTACTGGATAGTATTGAGGCTTGCAGAGATTATGCCGATGAAAAGGCAGAAACAGGTGAATTTTATCAGCTCAATCAATTTGCCAATGCGGATAATGCTCTGGCTCATTATGAATCCACAGGTCCGGAAATTTGGAAAGATACCGGGGGTACTATAAGCCACTTTGTGAGTTCAATGGGTACTACCGGTACCATCATGGGATGTTCTATGTATTTAAAGGAGCACAATCCACAAATACAGATAGTTGGATGTCAGCCTACAGAAGGGGCTTCCATTCCGGGTATCCGCAGATGGGCAAAAGAATATCTGCCAAAAATTTTTGATCCGCAAAGGGTAGACCGTATAATAGATGTTTCCCAGGAAGATGCAAAGGAAACCAGCAGGCAGCTTGCAAAAAAGGAGGGGATTTTTGCCGGCATGAGTAGTGGTGGAGCGGCTTCAGCAGCCCTTCGCCTTAGTGAAGAACTTTCCTCCGGTGTTATCGTTTTTATTGTATGCGACAGAGGAGACAGGTACCTCAGCAGCGACCTTTTCGGATAAGAGCGATCTTCTCGGGGGGATCTTTATCGGAATGGTAATTGCAAGAATGGTTTAGGTTATAATATAGCTGTTTCCATTGCTTCGTTAAAAATAAAACCCCAAATAAACCAACATTTTACTCACTGGTTTGTTTTTTACTGGCAGCTTAATACCCGGCGAGGTGCATCAACATATATCAGGGTTCTATAGTTGAGGCTACAGTAGTAGTAAGGCTCAATCAGGGCGTTCCGGGGAATTGCTGTAATTATTCCCCGGCGGCTTTTTGCGCTACTTTTTTCCGCAAAAAAGTAGCAGAAAAACAGCGGAACGTATGGAGTTAAAAGGAAGACCGCGTTTGCGACCGCGAGACCAGTACCTCAGCAGCGACCTTTTCGGTTAAGAGCGATCTTCTTGGGGGGATCTTTATCGGAATGGTAATTGGGGGCTGCTGTTTAACTGCATCGCATTTTTCTATATGCCATCCTCATAGAATTTTTACGAATTCCAACAAAAGATTCGTGCATTCGTGGCATTTTAACTCACATCCCATGAAGTGCCCCAGTTGTTCAGCCCCCTATTTACAGGTTTACAACGTAATCAGTTCAAATTCCACCTGTAATTGTTCCAGCGACTGACGAAGCCGGTCGCAATGGGTATCTGTAATAAAGACCTGACCTTTATTTACAATGCATACTTTAAAAAGAAGATTTTTCATTCGGTCTTCATCTAATTTTTCAAAGATATCATCCAGTAGTAAAAGAGGCGGAAATCCAGTATGTTGTTGAAGTATTCCAAATTCCGCCAGTTTCAACGCAAACAACAAACTTTTTCTCTGCCCCTGTGAACCGGTTGTTTTGAAGGGGTATCCATTCAGAAACAATTCAAGATCATCGCGATGAACACCCTGCGTAGTGCGTTGAAGAGTAATATCCCTGGTCCGATTTCGAATCAGTAAATCTCTGAAAGAAACAGACGCTAAATGACTTTTATAAGATACCGTCAATTTCTCGTCACCTGCTGCAATACCTTTGTACAAATCAATGACCTTTGGTATGATCTGCTGTAAAAATTGTTTTCTTTTATTGTAGACAATATTGCCTGATTGAATCAACTGGTTGGATATAACCTCCATCAAATTTTCATCCATCGTGTTTGATTCGGCGCTTTGCTTCAGCAAACTATTACGCTGCTGCAATAATTTGTTATAATCAATCAGACTTTGCAGGTATACGCTGTCTATCTGAGAAAGGGTATAGTCTATAAACTTTCTTCTTTCCTCACTTGTTCCGGTAATTATTTCCACATCATCGGGTGCAATCATAACACATGGAAAACGACCGATATGGGTGGAGAATCTGGTATAGCTTTCATTGTTGACAGTGAACTCTTTCCTGGTATTTTCCCTTAATACAGCCGATATATTATACTTCTGTTCTTTTAGAAAAAGTTGTCCATCTACCCTGAATCCCAATTCTCCCTGTTGGATATTCTGAATGTCTGTTTTACCAAAATAACTCTTTGTGAAACACAAATAGTAAATGGCATCAAGCAGATTAGTTTTTCCGCTACCGTTTTTCCCGCATATGCCGATAATATCGCCGGAAAAAGAAAACAGGTTTTGTTTGTAATTACGAAATTGAATTAATGATATGGTATTGAGTC
>CAZFGP010000147.1:8515-10786 GCA_964518685.1 uncultured Terrimonas sp. | reverse complement strand
AAGTTTGTTCTAAGTTACAATATTATTCCAGCAATTCGGTTTGGGCTTTTTCATCTTATTGCCTCCAAATTAAAATTTACAACGGGCAACTGCAATTTTCAAGTAATTTAGCTACAGTTTATCTCCCTCATTAAAAATTCCAGTATGCGTATTTGTGTTGAAACTCACTTTGATCCGACTCTTAAACAAAAATTACGAAGCGCTGTAAGTAATGATGAATTGATTTTTAAAGATGAATTGTTGAATGAAAGTGATGAGTTGAAGGTTTTATCAGATACTGAAATAATCCTGGGCAATCCCAGGCCTGCACAAAAACTATTACAGGCAAAAAACTTAAAATGGATACAACTAACTTCCACGGGTTTTGAAATATATACGGGTATTAAAATTCCGGCGCTGGCTACCAATCTGAAAGGCTTTTATGCCATACCCTGTGCGGAAAGTATGATAGCGGGTATAATGACACTTTACAGAGGAATGGACCGGTTTACACTCCTTAAAGAAAATCAGGAATGGGTTGGTGTTCCTGTCCGGGAAAAGCTAAAAACACTAACAGGGAAAAAAATTATTATATTGGGAACAGGTAGTATTGGGAGGCAGGTGGCTATTCTACTCAAAGGATTCAATTGCAGTGTGAGTTTTTATGCGCGGACCTCACCCGATGCAATTTTACATTCACCGGAACAATTAGAAGCTGCTATTCCTGATGCAGATATTATAATAGCCTGCTTGCCGGGCACTCCGGATACCCGGGGATTATTTACTTCCCGAATGATTTCAAGGATGAAACGGGATGCGCTATTCTGCAATGTAGGCAGAGGAAATTTATTGGAAGAAGAAGAGGCGCTCGTGGACGCACTAATGATGGGAAACATTGGAGGTGCGGTGCTTGATGTTACAGCAAATGAGCCCTTGCCTCCCGATCATCCATTATGGAACTGCCCGCATACAATTTTAAGCCAACATACCGGTGGCGGTGATGAAGCTGAAAAAGAAGGGATGATTGCTTTTTTTCTAAAAAATCTTGAAGCATTTAAGAACGGAAATCCGTTAAAGAATAGAATTATATTAGAGAAGGGATATTGAGCATACCGGTGAATGAATAGGGCTCGCTTTTAAACTGGCAATCAGGCTTGCCCGAAAACACTGATCGGTGAAAGGATTATTTTTAACGATTTGTAAAATTCCAGGGCTAACGCCCCTCAACGCATCTATTTAAAACATTTGGCTATGAAGAGAGCGGGGCGATGCCCCTTATTGCTACAATAGATTTTATTTCATAACAGCTATCAGAAAAAATCGTTATCTTGGAGCTACGGAAAAAGAAGCGTCAAGAGACTTGATTCAAAAACCAAATGGACTCAACGAATAAAATTGGCAGCAATTCCACTTCCGGGGCGGAGCCCCATAATCTTCATAACCTAACAAAACAATCTGAACAAAGGGGCAGAGCCCTGATACAATAACAATGCGGGTTGCCTTGATAGCGGGGCGATGCCCCTTATTGCTACAATAGATATTATTTCATAACAGCTATCAGAAAAAACCGTTATCTTGGAGCTATGGAAAAAGAAGCGTCAAGAGACTTGATTCAAAAACCAAATGGACTCAACGAATAAAATTGGCAGCAATTCCACTTCCGGGGCGGAGCCCCATAATCTTCATAACCTAACAAAACAATCTGAACAAAGGGGCGGAGCCCTGATATAGAAATATGGCAAACACCTACACTCAGTTGTACATTCAATTTGTTTTTGCTGTAAGAGGCAGAGCAAACCTCATTAAAGAATCATTTCGCGATGAATTGGAAAGAGTAATGTGTGGCATTACGACCAATCATAAATGCAAAACATACGCCATTTATTGCAATCCGGATCATACACATATTTTCGTTGGAATGCATCCAACCATTTCTCCTGCTAAATTAATGGAACAGGTGAAATCAGGTTCTTCAAAATGGCTCAATGAAAAAAAATATATCCCCGGAAAATTTGAATGGCAGGATGGTTACGGTGCATTTACCTATTCCAAATCACATATTGATCGTGTGCTAAAATATATTTTAAACCAGCCGCAACATCATAAAAAACATTCGTTCAGGGAAGAATACCAATTACTTTTGCAAAAATTTGAAATTGATTACAACGAAAAATATTTATTTGAATACTTTGATCAATAACAATTTCAGGGCTAACGCCCCTCAACGTATTTATACCAAACATTTGGCTATGAAGAGAGCGGGGCGATGCCCCTTATTGCTACAATAGATTT
>CAZFGP010000147.1:0-8415 GCA_964518685.1 uncultured Terrimonas sp. | reverse complement strand
CGGGGCGGAGCCCCATAATCTTCATAACCTAACAAAACAATCTGAACAAAGGGGCAGAGCCCTGATACAATAACAATGCGGGTTGCCTTGATAGCGGGGCGATGCCCCTTATTGCTACAATAGATATTATTTCATAACAGCTATCAGAAAAAACCGTTATCTTGGAGCTATGGAAAAAGAAGCGTCAAGAGACTTGATTCAAAAACCAAATGGACTCAACGAATAAAATTGGCAGCAATTCCACTTCCGGGGCGGAGCCCCATAATCTTCATAACCTAACAAAACAATCTGAACAAAGGGGCGGAGCCCTGATATAGAAATATGGCAAACACCTACACTCAGTTGTACATTCAATTTGTTTTTGCTGTAAGAGGCAGAGCAAACCTCATTAAAGAATCATTTCGCGATGAATTGGAAAGAGTAATGTGTGGCATTACGACCAATCATAAATGCAAAACATACGCCATTTATTGCAATCCGGATCATACACATATTTTCGTTGGAATGCATCCAACCATTTCTCCTGCTAAATTAATGGAACAGGTGAAATCAGGTTCTTCAAAATGGCTCAATGAAAAAAAATATATCCCCGGAAAATTTGAATGGCAGGATGGTTACGGTGCTTTTACCTATTCCAAATCACATATTGATAATGTGGTAAAATACATCCTTAATCAGCGCGAACATCACAAGAAACATTCATTCAGAGAAGAATACCTTCTGTTTTTACAAAAATTTGAAATTGATTACAACGAAAAATATTTGTTTGAATATTACGACCAAAAATGGTTTCAGGGCTAGCGCCCATCAATTCATTCAAACAAAACATAAAGCTACGAAGATGGCGGGGCGATGCCCCTTCTTTTTTATTCAACATAATAATATCATAGCACAGAACAAAACATCAGGAGCACAACAACGACAAAAAAATATCATTGCAGGGCAGATTTCAGGCCCAAATGGAATTAAAAAAATAAAATACTGGCAATCCAAAAATTAGGGCGTAGCCCTATTATCTTCGTAACAAAAACACAACAACATAAACATAGGGGCGTAGCCCTGATATGAAACACAGCTTATGAAAATGGCGGGGCGATGCCCCTTTACTTTGAGACCAATCTTAGGACGCAACAAGACAAAACCATCTCAAATATTCCCTTTCCTGAGTTCTTCAATAGCATGATGTGCTGCTCTTACCGTTATTGCTATAAAGGTGAGCGAGGGATTCTGATTTCCGGTAGATACCATACATGCACCGTCTGTTACAAACACATTATTACAACTATGCAATTGATTCCATTTATTTAACATGGAAGTTGCAGGATCTTTTCCCATTCTTATTCCCCCCATTTCATGGATATCCAATCCGGGTGCCTGATGGCTATCCCGGGTATTAATATTCCTGCATCCTGCCTTCTCCAGCATCTCAGCTCCCTGAGTTAAAAAATCTTTCACCATTTTCTCATCGTTGTCATCATAATCTACCGAGATAATCATTTGTGGAATATCCCACTGATCCTTTTTATCCTTACTTAACCTCAGGTGGTTTTGAAATTTAGGGATTGTCTCTCCCTGCATACCCATATAAATCCCCCACGCTCCGGGTTCAGATAGGTTTTTCATCAATTCTTCCCCTATCCCCTCAGTATACATTCCCCGTTGCCATCCGGAGCGGCCCGCGCTAAAGTAGCCCAGGTAACCCCGAAGAAAATCGGTTTGCTGATGATAAACATTTCTAAATGCAGGTATAAAGGCCATAGTTGGCCTTCGTCCATAATAATATTCATCCTCAAAACCATCAATGGAAGCTGATATCGCGCCCCGGTAATTATGAAAAGCTATGTAATGTCCCAGAGTACCGCTATCATTGCCTAACCCGTTTGGAAATCGGGGGGAAATAGAATTAAGCAGCAGTATATTAGAATTCAACGTCCCACCATTTACAAAAATGACTTTAGAAAAATACTCCCGACTTTCATTACTCAGGGCATCAATAACACGTACGCCAATTGCCTTCTGTTTTTTTTCATCATATGTAATACTGTGGGTAACCGAATTTGGCAACAGGGTCATGTTACCCGTTTTCATCGCCCAGGGGATGGTAGAGGAATTTGCGCTATAATATCCACCGTAAGGGCACCCTCTTGCACATAAATTCCGTACCATACATTTGCCCCTCCCCTGCTCAAGATGAATTTCATTAGGTTCGGTAATATGAGCACACCGTCCGATAATAACCTGCCGATCGGTATAATTATCTGCCACCTTTTTTTGAATATGTTTCTCCACACAATTCAATTCAAATGGAGGCAGAAATTCACAATCCGGCAAATGAGGGATATGATCATAATTTCCGCTGATACCTATGAACTTCTCAACATAAGAATACCAGCTTTCCATATCTTTATAGCGAATGGGCCAATCCACCGCAAAGCCATCTCTTAATGGCGCTTCAAATTCAAAATTACTCCACCGTTGTGTGGATCTGCCCCATACCAAAGATCGGCCGCCTACTTGATAGGCACGAATCCAGTCAAATGGTTTTTCCTGAATATACGGGTGCTCCTTGTCCTTTACAAAGAATTGCTTTGTGGCTTCGTCAAAGGCATAACAGCGGCTCACAATCGGATTCTCCCTGAGTGTTTCTTCCTTTACCTTGCCTCTGTGTTCTAATTTCCAGGACGGAGCTGTTGCTGTTGGATAATCATCCACATGTTTTACCATTCTGCCTCTTTCCAAAACCAGGGTTTTTAATCCCGCTTCACAAAATTCTTTGGCAGCCCAACTTCCAGTCATTCCTGCCCCAACTACAATCACATCAAAGTTTTGTTCCTGGTTTTTATCTCCCATAGTAAATGATTGTATTATTTCGTTTCACTTAATAGCCTTATTCATCATGAGCCAGACCTGGGTAAGGAATTTCATATCCTTTAACAGCATGCCAGATAATTTTATTAAAGGTATGGTCATCAATCAGGTCTTCTTCCGAAAGATCCTGTTCCATGGATTTTTTTGCCCAGAAAAGTTGCTTCCCCTCAATCTGACTGAGCGCCGGGTTAAAACGATCTAAAGGAATATTGTTTTTCAGGGCTGTATAAGGCGTATAATCCGCTTTATTAGTGAAGCAGTCCTGCATAACATCTGCTGTCAAGTCAAGCTGGTTCATAGGTGGGATGCCCATAATATTTTCCATGGTACGAACCATATTGATTTGAGAATAATAGGTAGACACCACTTTACCACGTTTTGTATATGGACTGATGATAAACCCAACTGTTCTGTGTCCATCCACGTGATCAAGTCCAGCCTGAGGATCATCCTCTGTTACAAAAATGCAGGTTTCCTTCCAGAATTTACTATGTGATATAGCTTCAACAATCCTGCCTAAAGCCAGATCGTTATCTGCAACGGCTGCCTCAGGGTCGGGTAAGCCCGGACTCGTGCCCGAGGTATGATCATTGGGCAATTCCATAATCATAAAGTTCGGAAATTCACCTTTTTCCTCATAGGCTTTTAGCTCTTTAATGAATTCTGCTGCTCTGTACTGATCGGGGATGGTAAGCGTAAAAGGAGGGAAGGTTGGACACACATAAGGCGTGAGTTGCTCTATAGAACCTCTGGCACTAATCGTAACCTTATGAGTTCCATTTTGTACATCGGCGTAAATATCCTGCCACTTTGCATCTTTAGGCTCCTTAGTGATATTTACAAACTCTCCATAATCCCGAAACGTTAATCCATGGTTTAATACATTGTCCCATATAAAACCGGAACTGGCATAAGCAAGAGCATCACCACCATTATAGGGATAGCTGCGCGTAAAGCCGCCAAAAGATTTTTCTAAGTAATCCGTTACATAGGCTTCATCAGTCCATTGATGACCGGTGGCGCTTAAGATGCCACTACAATTAAAATTATCCATTAATACAAATTCTTCGGCTAGCTTGTGGTGGTTGGGCGTAATATACCTGCCAAACTCCACCAGGCTGGTGTCTCCATTACCTTGTGACAGATCTCCAAATACCTGATCGTAGGTTCGGTTTTCCTTGATGATATAAATAACATGCCTGAAGGGTGAGGTTTGTCCGGGTAAAATAGGAACGGGTACCTTTCTTTTACTACTCCCGGCAGGATACTGGTTTGCCAGCATTTGAAAATAGGCATTATTCCTATGTACCGTTTCAGTCATCTTCGCCAGTTCCTCCTCTTTTGGCATCGGAATAAGTGAAATAGTTCCTAATACGTCATGTGTGTTATACCCTCGCCTGTCTGTACGCTGATTAAGCGAGCCTACTCCTTTTACATTAGCTACGTACATAAAATTCCCGGTCTTATTTATAGTAATGGAACCGGGATACCATCCTGTGGGAATATATCCAAGAACTTTAGCAGGTGAAGTTGTTTGTATAACGCAGATTGCATTTTCAGTACCATTAGTCACATATAGATATTTTCCATCCGGTGAAATTGTTAACGCATTAGGTGCACTTCCGAAAGGGATATCTGTCTGAGCGTGTACGGATACAGACTCAACCACCTGGTCGTTTTGTGTGTTTATTACAGAAACGATATCGCTGTTAGCACAGGTTACATACAATCTCTGTTGATCAGGACTCAACACCATATTGGTTGGAATCAGACCGACATCAATAGATTTTTCCTCGGTATTCTTGTCCAGATTAATAACGGATACCGAGCCCCGATTTGCAATTCCTGTTTTGGAGTCCACTGATACCTCAGATCCCGAAGTGCGATAGGTGGTTTCTCCCGCCTTTGGTCTTCGTCCACCCAAATTGCTTACATACGCTTTTCGGGAAGCAGTAAGAACCACACCGTAAGGTGCTATACCTACCGGAACCTGAATCATCTCAGCCGGCTTCTGTAAATTAACTACCCCTAAGGTATTAGACCTGCTCAGAGCAACATAAAGTTTATTTTCTTTTTCGCTGACCTTAAAATCACATGGAAATGGCGCCCCGCCAACGATGGCATCGGGTAGCATTATCGGCTCTTCCCAATGCATAATATTATCCTTATCAATAGAAGCAATATTGATTTGATTTTGTGCATTACTGACAAAAATCCTTCTGCTATCTTCAGAGAGATATAAACCTGTGGGAGATGATCCGGATTTTGGAAATCGCAATGACTGCAAAATCGTTCTGTCCGCTATATTAATCAAATCCAATGACTTCACATTCTTAACAAATAGTAATTTTTCATCGTGCGACAAAACAAGATCAACCGGCCTGCCGGGCAGATATACCTGAAACCCCGCAGGCTGAAGCAATTGATTAGAAGGAACGAGAACACTTCCATCGGGCTGGCGTCCTACTGTTTTCTCACCAAATATGGTTTTATTGAGTACGAAAAAGAAAGAAGTAAGAATAATCCCTGAAAGAATGATGATTAAAAATAGTTTTGACTTATACATGGTAAAATATTTAGGTTTATAAACTATTTTCCGACAGTTCCTAAAAAAGAATCATTAGCAGTCTTGTCTAAAGGTACTTATTCAATATTCAAAATATTTAAATTGACGTAAAAATTATATTTTTAGAAATTGATTATATAATCAGCTTTTTACTGTTGAGAGACATGGCTAAGCTGTGCAGAATACACCACTTTAGAATCTTTAAATCCGAATTCGCTTTAAAACAAAAGAAATGTTTAAGATTTTTACTCAGGTTTTCATTGTATTATTATTGTTCACTGCAGGGAAGGGTTGGTCTCAGCCCCCCCAGATAGCCATAGAAATTGAATGGCAAAGACCCTACATGAAGGGGAGTATAGAAGTGCATCATGGAAAACTTAATCAGATTAGAGTGCTGAAGGGAAAGGGTACTATCAAAGGAAATACCTATGAGCTGAAAGGAGATAACAATTTACGTCTAAGGATAAGTATAGACCAGTTAAACCTAAATCCAGGTCCTGAACCTACGGTTATTTCCATCATGAACGAGGGTTACCCTTTCTCGTTTTTGGTAAGAGACATCCAAAGTGATAATCCGGTTTATATACCCGCTGCCTCTGTAGTAGTGCTACCAGATAAGGATAACCGAAGTTATGAAGCAGTGGAAAAGGAAATTTTATTGCGGAAATTGAAAACTAAGATTCAACATATAGAAGAAGAACCGGAGGTTTCTTTTGATCAAGCCGCTGCTCAAACCCGAAATATGAGTGTGCCGATATGGCTGGGTGTGAGCAGAGATATGCGCATTTTTCAACTCTCTGAAAGCCTTCCCGATGCGGCTAATTCCGAAGCAAATATTATTTCTCCCAGAAGGTCTGTATCTTCTATGAAGCTGGAGGATACAAAGAAGGATGTCAATTACCTCTATACCATGGGACGTGGTGTTGGTGTGCGAAATACTTTAACCAGAAGGTTAGAGCAGGGCGTTTTACCCATTTTGAATTCCACACTCACGGATGATGATGTAGTATATTATGCAACAGCCTTTGTGGGATTGGAAAAATCTCCTATCAGTAAACTAAAAGGTACCGATTTTCTGGTGGCCGATAATTTTAGCGGAGGACATATGTTTACCAAAGAACAGCAGGAACAGTTAAAAACAAGGATACCTGCGGCTCTGAAAACCGAGGAAGAAACGGTGCTCATTGTTCACACGGTCATTAGCAATAAAGGAAGCGTTCCCCGTTATGCCTGGTTTAAAACGCCCCGACCAGGAACCAGTTGGTGGAATAATGTGCCTTATACCTTCAATTATAAAAATGGATTTTCCTCATATAATGAAGATCAGGTGTTTTGCATTTCCCGGTTAAACGGAAAACCATTGCCTAATGAAGAGGTGGCTGTATTGCTACAGCCGGGTGAAGAGGCTGTTATCGAATTTTTTGTACCCCATAGTCCGGTTTCAAAGGAACGCGCCGGTTTGCTGGCAACTTTAGATTATAACCAGAAACTCAGCGAAGTGAAGGACTTCTGGCTTGGAAAATTAGATAAAGCAGCACAGATTGATGTGCCGGAAAGAAGAATAAATGAGATGATAAAGGCGGGATTATTACATTTAGATCTGATCACTTACGGCAATGAACCCGAAGGCACCCTGGCGCCCAATATCGGAGTGTATTCTCCTATAGGCACAGAAAGTTCACCCATTATTCAATTCTATGCATCTATGGGGAAACTGGAGGAAGCAAAAAGATCGCTGAATTATTTCTTGGACAAGCAGCATGAAGATGGCTTTATTCAAAACTTCGGTGGCTATATGGTGGAGACGGGCGCTGCACTTTGGAGTATGGGAGAATACTATAGGTATAGCAGAGATGTAAACTGGGTCAGGTCGGTAAAGGATAAGCTAATTAAATCCTGTGATTATTTAATTACCTGGCGTAACAAAAATAAAAAAGATGAATTAACGGGAAAAGGCTATGGTATGATTGATGGAAAAGTTGCCGATCCGGAGGATCAGTTTCATCAGTTTATGCTCAACGGTTATGCCTACCTGGGGCTTAGTCGTATTGCAGAGGTTTTAAAGGAGGTTGATCCGGCAGCATCTCAAAGAATAAACACGGAAGCAGAAGCCTGGAAACAGGATATCAGGGAATCGTTTCTTAATGCTATGGCGCGTTCTCCAATTATCCCCCTTAGCGATGGTACCTGGTGTCCAACAGCGCCGCCATGGACGGAAGCCGAAGGGCCAAGGGCCTTATATCAAAAGCGGGAAACCTATTGGTCGCATGGTACTTTTACCGGAGCTGATGCCATGCTTGGTCCCATGTATTTAGTTTTCTGTGAAGTATTGAATCCTTCAGAGCCAGCATCAAAAAGCCTGTTGAATTATCATAGCGAACTCTTTTATCAGGGTAATGCTGCTTTCAGTCAGCCTTATTACAGCAGACACAACTGGCTACAGGCAAAGCTGGGTATGGTAAACCCGTTTCTGAATACGTATTATTATACGGTATCTGCGCATGCAGACAGGGAGACTTATACTTTTTGGGAACACATGTACAGAGTAAGTCCGCATAAAACCCATGAAGAAGCCTGGTTCCTGATGGAAACGCGTTGGATGCTGTATATGGAGAATGGCGATACCCTGAGTTTGTTCAGAACCATTCCCCGGAAATGGATGGAGGATGGAAAAACTATTTCGCTGAATGGCGCACGTAGTTATTTCGGCAAGTTGAATGTTAAGGCTACTTCTCATGTAAACGAGGGATATATAGAAGCTGCAGTTAGTGGGGAGTTCAATACCAACCCACACACAGTAACTGTTCGGTTGCCACATCCGGAAGGTAAAATACCCCACAAAGTAGAAGGAGGACGGTACGATGCTGCAACAGAAACCGTAATCATTGAAGGATTTATGGGAAAAAAGAAAGTTTTGCTTTATTATTTTGCTGTGTTCAACAAATAAGTGCAACACTACCGTTTAGTTTTATTTAAATTTA
>CAZFGP010000146.1:0-10864 GCA_964518685.1 uncultured Terrimonas sp. | reverse complement strand
ACCGTTCTTTTTTAGGATCATTTTCATTTCTTTTTTTTGGAATAATTTTTTCACAGCAACAAACTAAGAAAAAAATCTTCAGCCTGCACAACAAATGTTAATTTACTTTTTCAACTCCCTCAATTTACCGGGTTTAATACGCTTTTACCAATATCAGGCACAGGATGGAACAGGACAGAGCGACACAAACCGAGTGGTAAAAGTTACCTTAAAAATAAAAAGTACTGTTTCCTGCAAGAGAACCTAAAACCCGCACAGTACCAGCATTCATCGTCTTCACTCCAGCGCTGAGAGATTTTATTTTCTGATCCAGCATCAGAATCTGCATCTTCAAATTAATGTTAAGATGTACAAACTTAACATTATCCTTTTAGGGCTGGTTTTTTTATCACTGAATTTCCCTACTTTAGAACTTCGATTAAACAGCTCCGGTATTGTTTCCGAAGATCTGTTTTGGCTGGAAAAAATTACAGTGATTCACTAAGAGTTGATTAAAAATAACGATTTGACACAGTACAAATGGACAAATAAAATTTCTTCACCGGCACAGTTAGGCGGCATTGAAACAGCTGTGGCCGATAATGGCCTCCAACGTGGTGTTCGGATTGCCTGGATCAATACAGGAACCGGGCTGCGTTACAAGATCGTATTAGACCGGTGTATGGATATAGCCGAAGCCTTCTTTAATCAACATAGTCTGGCATGGCTAAGCCATTTGGGAATCACTCCTCCACAACCCGCCTGCAATAAGGGCATTGACTGGCTGAACACTTTTGGCGGGGGATTGGTTACTACCTGCGGACTATCTCATGTAGGTGGGCCTGAAGCAGATCATTATGGAGAAAGGGGCTTACATGGCTCAATCAGTAATACGCCTGCCGAAATTATATCCATTGTACAGCCGGATCCTATTTCAGGAAAGATGGAAATGCATATCACAGGAATTATTAAAGAAAGTCAGCCCTTAGGAAACCGACTGGAACTCAGACGAACCATATCCGGAGAACTGGGAGAATCTTTTATTCACATTCACGACGAAATCACCAATAGGGGTAACACTGTTGCACCGCACATGCTGCTGTATCATTGCAACCTCGGCTGGCCTCTTGTTGATGAAGGAGCGCGGTTAATATGGGATGGGCAATGGAAAGCACGTGAATCTTCCCCTACCATCTTTGTACAGGGAAATGATTTTCGCAGATGTCCTGAGCCGCTTGATGAACATTGTGGCAATGGGGAAGAAGCCGCTTTTATTGATATCGCGGAAGATAATAGAGGCGAATGTATATGTGGGCTGTACAACGAACAATTGGGATTGCTTTTTAATATTCGTTTTTTAAAATCCCAACTGCCCTGGCTCACGAACTGGCAACATTGGGGGAAGGGCGAATATGTAACCGGACTGGAACCGGGAACTCATCCACCGCTTGGTCAGGCGAGGGTAAGGAAAGAAGGAACATTAATAGAACTTCAGCCGGGAGACACACGGCACTACGATCTTCATTTTGAGGTCCTTCATGAGAAAGAAAAAATCAGTACATTTTTAAATACAAATAATAACAATTGATCTAAAACAATTTCATACCATGGAAAAATTAAGTGTAGCAAAGAAAGCGCTCGATCAGGGGAAGGGTATTCTAAGACTGGCGCCCACCTGGGTACCCAGATCATTTTGTGTGCCGGGCAGGAGAATCAAACTGCATCCGGATGATTACTACGTATTGGGAGGCGAACGGGGAGGGATAGACGAACGCTGGTTCTCTTCTACTACGCCGGCAAAAAACGGACCACTCACCGGAGAAAATGAAGGGCTGAGTCCGGTAGTTTTTGAAGATGGTTCACAAACAGTGCAAATCCTGTTAAGAGACGCTGTCAGTGAACTTAAAGAGGAACTGATTGGTGAAAGAATTTGGAAGGAACACGAATCGTGGCCGATGTACTCCAAGTTCTTCGACAATATGGGTCCTTTGCCCCACCACGTACATCACAATGACGAAAAGGCGGCACTGATTGGACAAAAAGGAAAGCCGGAAGCTTATTATTTCCCTCCGCAGCTCAACAATCACGGAGGAGATTACCCCTATACTTTCATAGGACTGGCTCCAGGCACTACTAAGGATCAAATCAGGGAATGTCTTCGGAATTTCACAAAAGGCGATAATAAAATCACCAATTATTCCCAGGCTTACCGGTTAGAACCGGGCACCGGATGGGATGTACCGCCCGGATTATTACATGCTCCGGGAAGCTTATGTACCTATGAACCACAGAAGGCTTCGGACGTATTTGCCATGTATCAATCCCTGGTAAATGAAGATATCATTCCTGAAGAATTATTATGGAATGGAACACCTAAAGAAAGTATTGGCGATATTGAAGCTTTAATAGACGTACTGGACTGGGAATTAAATCTTGACCCTAACACCATGGCTAACCGGTTTATGGCTCCACGTCCTGTAAAACCAATTGAGCAAATGAAGGCAGAAGGTTATATAGAAAACTGGATCTGTTACAAATCTGATGCTTTCAGCGCGAAAGAACTAACGATCTTACCTGGAAAGACCGTTACGATCAAAGATAATTGTCCTTATGGCTTAATTGTTATGCAAGGACACGGGAAATTGGGCGTATGGAATATTGAAACACCAGCCCTGATTCGTTACGGACAACTGACCAATGATGAATTTTTTGTAAGTGAAAAAGCAGCAAAAGAAGGGGTAACTATTATTAACCCATCGGCTAATGATCCAATTGTTATGCTGAAGCATTTTGGTCCCGGTAATCCGGACCTTAAGTAGCGAATTCTTCTCCAATCTCAAATTTTAAATCTTAAATGCCAGTATTTAAAACTATAAACCTAAAAAATTATGTCAAAAAACAATTATCCTAAGTTGCATAACGCCACCTGGCCGGGGGTGGTAGGTAAAGGTCCTGATTCCGAACCTATAATCCCTATTGACACGATGCTTAAACTTACGGCTGCTGCCGAAGTTGACGGCACCAAATTTGATGGCGTTGATGTTGGACTCTTTGATCCTTCAATTGATCTGGATGATCCGGATGGTCCAAAAAAATTAGCGGATAAAGTAGGCGCTTATAATTTAAAAATCGGCAGCCTTGTAGCTCCAATATGGGGGGGGCCTACCCTGGGAACCGATGCAGATCGTGCCAACTTCGTTGACCAGGTTCGCAAATCCTGTGAATTTGGCCGAAAATTGAATGATATCGGTATTAGATCGTACGGGGTTATTCGCATTGATTCTGCCAGCAGTCCTGAACAATTTTCAGCTGATCCGGTAAAGAATGAAAAACTTATCGTAGAAACTTTTCGGAAGGCCTGTGATATTGCTGCTGACTATGGAGAAAAATTAGCTGCTGAAGGTGAAATTTGCTGGGCGGGTATGCACAGTTGGAAATACATGTTAGAAACCCTTGAAGCAGTAGATCGTCCTAATCTGGGCTTCCAGGCCGACATGTCGCATACTTTCCTATACCTGTTGGGATACAATGCTCCCGAACATCGTATTCTCCCCAAAGATTTTCAATGGAACGACAGGGAAGCATTAACAGAAGGATTGAAAAAACTTACCTCAGCACTCCGCCCCTGGACGATTGATTTTCACGTAGCACAGAATGACGGCACTGTACATGGTACAGGAGATCATGACAAAACAGGGAGACACTGTTTGGCAACTGATCCTAACGGAAAGTTAGATATTGCCCATGATGCCGGATATTGGCTGAGAGATGAAAAAGGAAATCTCACTAAAGCCTTTAAACACATCTGCTGGGATGGTTGTATGTTTCCCAATGAAGTGATGATGAAACAGCAAACCTGGAACGATATTCTGGCAATAATGATTAAAGTTCGGGAGCAACATGGATGGTAGAGAGGGTGAGAGATGGGCTTTCTGCTATACAATCATGAACCGATAATTTTTAATTAAGAAGAAATCAATTTTACATTACTTTTCTAATACAATAAAAATGAGTAATAAAAAAGAACTACGGATAGGTCTGGTGGGAACGGGCTTCATGGGTCGCACCCATTCAAATGGATATAACCGTGCAGATAATTTCTTCCCGGAATTGCAATACAGTCCGGTGCTAAAAGCTGTTTGTTCCAGAAATAAAGAAAAAGTGCAGGCTTTTGCCGATCAATGGGGCTATCAATCTATTGAAACAGACTGGAAAACCCTGATTGCACGAAGTGATATTGATGCTGTTGACATCTGCACTCCTAATGATATGCATGCTGAAATTGCCATTGCTGCCGCTAAGGCCGGTAAAATGGTACTGTGTGAAAAACCCTTAGCCAGAACACTTGCAGAGGCTAAAAGCATGGTAGACGCAATTGAAAAAGCCGGAGTGAAAAATACAGTTTGGTATAATTACCGGCGTCTGCCGGCAGTAACACTTGCCAAACAAATTATAGACTCGGGTAAATTGGGTAAGATTTTTCATTATAGAGCTAATTTCCTTCAGGACTGGACCATCAGCGCTGATGTACCACAGGGTGGAGCAGCAGCGTGGCGTTTAGACGTCAATGCTGCCGGATCGGGAGTAACCGGTGATTTGTTAGCCCACTGTATTGATACTGCTATGTGGCTCAATGGAGGAATAAACGATGTATCTGCAGTAACGGAAACCTTCATCAAGGAAAGATTCCACCAGTTAACACACAAGGTGGAAAAAGTTGGTATTGACGATGCCTGTATCTTTCATTGTCATTTTGCGAACGGATCGCTGGGTTTATTTGAATCCACCCGTTATGCAAGGGGTCATAAAGCCTTATATACTTTTGAAATCAATGGTGAGCATGCATCTATCCGCTGGGATCTCCATGACCTGAACCGACTGGAATATTTTGATCACAGAGACGAATCTATTCTCCGCGGATGGCGCTCGATTCATGTTACCGATGGCGATCAACCATATATGGACAAATGGTGGGTGCCCGGATTAGGCATTGGTTATGAACACAGCTTCATACATCAGGTTGCTGATTTCTTAAAATCACTTGAAACCGGTGAAGATTGCCATCCAACTTTCCAGGATGCCTATGAAACTCAAAAAGTTTGCGAGGCCGTGATTGACTCAGCCAACTCAAAAAGCTGGAAAGACACCGGAGTGGAATGGAAGGAAAAGTAATTGGGACAAGATGATATTAACCTGTTGAAACTGCCGGAACAATTCCGGCAGTTTTTTTATCCCGGATTTTGTCATAGTCTTAAAGCTACTGCAAATCCAGGGTTCATCCTCTACCCGTACCGCAAGTTGCTTTTATTAAGAAAGATAAAACAGGTGAAAACGTTTTGCAAGACCAACTCATCTCCACAAAAAATTGCCGAATGAAATAAAAACAGGATTGGAAAAACACAGATGAACCTAAATACAATTTTCTCACAGGTTTTAGCAACGGCATAATTACGCTCTCAAAGTTTTATATTCCAATCCGGCAGCCATAAGGCTTATCTGCTTTCAGACGGAGCGAAAATAAAGAACCGGATGCTGTTCTCACCCCACATTTGAAGGTATTTTTAATATAATGCAACATTTAAGCTAACCAATCCGACTTATTTAAAAATGACTCGTTAGATTTATAAAAACACTAAAAAATGAACGGCCTTGCCAAATGCTAATTATCCGGTAACCATTGGTATTGTAGATGATCATTCATTAGTCCGTAATGCCATTTCTAATCTTATTAACAGTTCACCTAAGTATCACGTAACGCTTGAGGCTGCAAACGGGAAAGAATTATTGAATAAAATCACTACAACTGAGGTTCCTGAAATCCTTCTGCTGGATATCAATATGCCTGTTATGAATGGATTTGAAACTTTGGCTGCCTTGCGAAAGTTATCCATCCCATCCAAAATAGTAGTGCTTACGGCTGTAAACAATGAAGAAGCTATTTTTCGTATGTACCATTACGGCATTAATGGTTATATTTTGAAGAGCGCAGAACCAGAAATATTTTTTCACGCCCTTGATTGTGTGGCTTCAGGAGAAGATTACTTTCCCGAGCTAACGATTCTCAATTCAGCGGAAGTTTTTTCGGAGAAGAGAAAAAAAATATTAAACGCATTAAATGAAAGAGAATTAATCTTTCTAAAATATGTGGCAACGGATATATCCTATAACGAAATTGCAGAAAAGATGCATGTTAGCCGTTACACCATTAATGATTACCGCAACAGCCTCTTCGGGAAATTTGACGTACACACCCGGATCGGACTGGTTTTAATCGCCGCAAAACTCAAAATAATTGAACTATAACTCCGATTGTCGTTTTGTCCACCCTATAAAAAACTCCAGGGAACCACAAAAAAACCGCAAATGCACTTATCAGACTTCTGATCATTGTGCATTTGCGGCTACTACCGGCAAATCCGCTTCGGACCAGCTCAGATTTTAGGCGTATCCAATTCAGCAAGCGAATGGGCGATATCCTCCTGCGTTACTTCATAATCCACCAACTTGCCGGCGAGATATTGCTCATAAGCGCTCAGATCAAAATGCCCATGACCGCAGAGGTTAAATAAAATAGTTTTAGCAACTCCTTCCTTATCGGCTTCTTTGGCCTGCCGGATCACCTCCGCTATCCCGTGAGTAGCTTCGGGTGCGGGAATAATGCCTTCGGTTCCGGCGAACAAAAGGCCGGCTTCAAAACATTCGTTCTGGTTGATGGCGCTGGCTTCAATAATGCCATCTTTCAATAACTGGCTTACAATAGCGCCTGCACCATGATATCTTAAGCCTCCGGCATGAATCGGAGACGGAATAAAATTATGCCCGAGGGTATACATCGGTATCAGCGGCGTCATTCCGGCTGTATCGCCAAAATCATAACGGAAAACGCCGCGCGTTAATTTCGGGCAGGAAGAAGGCTCCACGGCAATAGCCCTCACCTTCTTTCCACCACTAAGGTTATGCTGAAGAAAAGGAAAGGCAATTCCTGCAAAATTTGAGCCACCACCAAAAGGAGCAATCACTATATCCGGATAATCTCCGGCTTTTTCCAACTGTTTCAGCGATTCTAAACCTATCACTGTTTGGTGCATGAGCACATGGTTTAACACGCTTCCAAGTGAATATTTGGTGTCGTCATGGGTTGCAGCAACTTCCACCGCTTCGGAAATAGCTATACCCAGACTTCCGGGAGAATCAGGATGTTCTGCAAGAATCTTTCTCCCTGCATTGGTAAGGTTACTTGGTGACGGATGAACCGTTGCACCCCAGGTATTCATCATCACTTTCCTATAAGGTTTTCCTTCGTAACTCACCTTTACCATAAACACTTCACAACTTATACCAAATAATTTACAGGCAAAGCTTAGGGCGCTGCCCCATTGACCTGCTCCGGTTTCAGTGGAAATCTTTTTAACTCCTTCCTTCATATTATAATACGCCTGGGGTACGGCCGTATTGGGCTTATGTGAACCCGCAGGGCTTACCCCTTCATATTTATAATAAATTTTTGAATTTGTGCCCAAAGCTTTTTCCAGGCTATAGGCTCTGTACATTGGCGTGGGTCTCCACAGCGTATAAATGTCTCTTACCTGGTCAGGAATCTCAATCCACTTTTCGCCACTCACTTCCTGTTTGATCAGTTCCATTGGAAAGAGTGGCGCCAAGTCTTCAGGACCTATAGGCTGCTTGGTGGCAGGATGCAACGGTGGCAGGGGTTTATTGGGCATGTCCGCCATAATATTATACCAATGTGTCGGGATCTCTGATTCCTGTAGCGTAATCTTTCTCTGTTGTGACATATCATTCTGTATTTTGGAGGTCAAGATACTAAAAAAGATCAAGAGAAAACAGGTGAAATACTTTTATTTTATACAGATTAAAACACGAACGAAAGGTCAAAATACTTATTGATCTCTTTGTTCAGCAATCTTATAAAAACCAACATCAGCTTATATTTATTAAGCAGTTAAAACGCTTCTTATACTAAAAATGTGGCTATGCTGTTTCTTCGGGGTTTTGTGCGGAACGTTTTTCTTTTTCCCTTTTATCATATGCCTTCTTGGCGCCATAAGCCACTCCGGCTGCAATAAGCAATCCAATCCCTCCATCAATTGGAATTTCGGCATCCGGGTCGCCTCCCGGACCTCCGGGCTGTGCCAATAACGGCATTACAAAAAATAATCCTGCCACAATAATCATGGCTGTTAATAAAAACTTCTGTTTCATAATTGTAGTTTTAAATGTGAATTACTTTTTTTACTCCTTAATTATCTCCCTCCTCACTTGCGCGGGGAGGGAGATAAAATGGTTATTTCTTCAAGAGCCTGATATGCGTGTTTATTTGCTCTCCCATAATCTTCAGATGGTAAATACCCGCCGTCATGGCTACCCCAAGCTTCAGCCGATGGATAGTATTTTCTCCTCCATGATGTAGTTCCCTCCGCATTATCACCTGCCCGGTGCTGCTGATCAACTCTATCCGATACTTCCCTTTTCCTATATTATTGAACAGAAGGTTTATTTCCCCATCAATAACCGGATTTGGATATGCTTTGATCATTGG
Organism: uncultured Terrimonas sp.; assembly: GCA_964518685.1. GTDB lineage: Bacteria > Bacteroidota > Bacteroidia > Chitinophagales > Chitinophagaceae > Agriterribacter. The sequence goes on along the minus strand of CAZFGP010000146.1, from coordinate 2,325 downwards.
CTTTTCCGAACCTACAGCCTTACGGATCAGGCGCAGTTCAAACCGGTTAGCTCCCGATGAGGCCTTATCTCCATTAACCATAAACTGTACCTGTGTAGCTTCAGAGGTGCTTATGTCAATACTGCTGTGCATGTAATGATCCACCAACGTTGCAGATACTTCATCCTTGAGCGATTCCGGATTAAACTCCAGCATATAATTCTTCTCCTTCGTATTCTCCAGCCGCAGATAGATCGTATCCCCTTTTTCAATCGGAGACCTTCTTTCTACCATTAAGGTCTGACCATTTCTGCTCACCGAAAGGTTTTCCATTACATTGTACAGCTTCTTCACATCCATTCCATCCATCTTATCTTCAAAACTCCTTCCATAAGAAATGAACACTTCGTCCAGCAGGGAATATCCGGTCATTTCTGCACCCTGAAGGTTAACGCGAATTCCATAAGCGTTTCTCGCAGGTACAATTAACATAGGTTCATCTCCTCCTTTTGCCTCTCCCACCTTAAACACATTTCGGTTAGGGGTAGCTGACTTGTCGGATTCCCTGATCACTATATTACCTCCGCTCTTGTTTGTGGAATGTACCAGGAAGCCCTGACCCGATTGGATATACTGACTCTCAGGACTTACAGACTTAGGTACAATATCATATCCGGTACCGTTAAAGCTGATATTTACATAAGCCCCTACTCCACTAGTGCCTCCCATCTTCGGATCCCATACATAGAAGTTGTTGTCCACATTGGTTCGGGTGATAGTGGCAAAGTTGATGGGCGATGCAAACGGATTGGCTATAGCGGTATATCCAATGGGCGCAGTAGTAATAAGCTGGTCGCCCTGTTTCAACGGACCGGTAACCCTGAGGGTGGTAGCTTTGCTACCCGTAGTAGTAACGCTTCTGTCGCCCCGTACAAACAAAAAGTAAGGTTCTTTGTTTACAGCATTGGCTTTCGTACTGGTTACACTTGTCCAGCTATCGGTTGGGCTGTTGTAACGCAGGATGCTAAAAGCCTGACCTTGAAGGTTCTGATCAAAACCATCGGCTGCGGTACCCTTTGTAATAATAGTGCCATATCCCGGGTAGGGATTGGGATTTGCAGAGGAAAGCGTTACGCCTTCCTGCCAGGCGCCGTTAATTCTTTGGTTACCTGCCACAGGAGCGCTCATAAGTCGCCATGCCCGCCGGGCAGGGATGTACCGTTCTACCACTACATCCCCTATAATATTACCGGAAACAGGCGTTACTCTTGCCGTATTCTCTACACCACTCTTAAGGGTAAGCCCGCCTCCGGTGTTTAGGGTACCGTTGCTAACAGTAAGAAGATCATAAATACTTAATGCCGAACCCAGCGTCACTAATCCGTTACGGTTAACCGTAAGTGATTTTAATGACCCGCCATCGCCTGCACTGAAATGCAGCGCTCCGAAATCACCCGTACCCGTAATGGCTACATTAGAACTGGATGATCCCGATAAGGTTCCGGTGCCCGTAAGTGCAGTAAGCGCTAAGGTATTACTATTGATGGCTAACTGAACTCCGGCTTGCAGATGCAAAGTGCCCGTTAACGTCCAGTTACCGGTAAGCATATAATTGTCTCCGCGATTAGCCGGTGTAAAGGTCTTACCCTCTCCAAAGTCGGACGGCGATGTGCCACTGCCATCGGCATTGACGCCCCAGGTGGCTAGTACATGCAGATCACCTGCTGATTTGGAATAGTAAGTACCGGTGGTGCCACAGCCTTCATCAATCACGCCATCACAATTATTATCTTTACCATCGCATAGTTCTGTTGCGCCTGGATGGATAGTGGCGTTGTTGTCGTTGCAATCGCCACTGACACCCGATATCTGTGATGCTGCCTTATATCCTGCAGGTTGATCGCACTGTGTTTTGGTTGTGCCATCGCTATAACCATCGTTATCGGTATCTTTGTACCAAGTTATTTTCTCAAACCCTTCGTCAATTTCACCATCTCCGTCATTATCTATACCATCGCATACTTCTGTTACCGGAGGCGGCAACACCTGCAGCAATACCACGTCAGTGCTGATAAGGTTGCCATCGCTTACAATCAGCAACAACGAGTAAGTTCTACCCAAGTCATTGGCTGTTATAACAAGAGATGGCGCAGCAATGGAGGGATCGCTTAACACAATGCCGTCAGGTGTCACCCACTGATAAGTAATGGGATCTCCGTCAGGATCGGACGATGCTGATCCGTCCAGTGTTACAACGCCTGTGGTATTGATAACCCTATCGCCCCCGGCTCTCGCTATCGGTGCATTGTTTACCGTTTGAACAGTCCACATTACAACAGCTGGCAT
>CAZFGP010000145.1:0-10930 GCA_964518685.1 uncultured Terrimonas sp. | reverse complement strand
GCTTCTACGCCATATTTTCCGGCAGTTTTTATAATTTGACTTGCAAACTTCTCAGCGGTATATATTTCCATACGGCACCCCATATTAAAAACCTGGTACATTTCATGAGCAGAGGCCTGGGAAGCCTGCTGAATAATGTCAAATATTACGGGAGGAGTAAATAAATTATCTTTAACAACCCTTAGGTTGCCGGGTATATACTTCAGGCACTTGGTTTGCCCGCCACCGCTGCAATGAATTAGGCCATGGATGCCATCAAAATGCTCTTCCAATAAATGCTTTATCACCGGAGCAAAGGTACGGGTAGGTGACAAAAGCAATTTTCCTATCGTCAACTCCTGATTATTTACTTCAATTTTATCGGTCATTTTGTGTTTCCCTATATAAACCACGTCATCATTAAGAGATGGCTCAAAAGTTTCAGGATAAGTGGTTGCATAATATTTACTCAGCACATCGTGTCTGGCACTGGTAAGTCCATTGCTTCCTAATCCACTGTTATATCCTTTTTCATAAGAACAGGTTCCAAATCCTGCCAGTCCAACTATTACATCTCCAGCCTGGATCCTTTCATTAGTAATCAATCTGTCTTTAGGCCATCTTGCCGTCATGGTGCCATTTACGGCTATGGTTCTTACCACATCCCCTACATCAGCCGTTTCCCCACCCAGGTATTGTATACGGATGCCGAATTGTTCCAACTGGTTAAACAATTCCTGCGACCCATTGATAATTTGTTCCAGCACTTCGCCAGGAATTCTTTTCTTATTGCGATCTATCGTGGAATTAAATACCAGACTGTCATACACGCCTACACAAAGAAGGTCGTCAATATTCATGACTATTGCATCCTGAGCTATCCCTCTCCATACCGAAATATCTCCGGTTTCTTTCCAATACAAATAAGCCAGAATACTTTTGGTTCCGGCTCCATCTGCATGCATGATATTTACATACGCCTGATCACCGCCAAGAAAATCGGCATATATTTTACAAAAAGCCTTTGGATATAAACCGGTATCCAGATTTTTAACGGCAGCATGTACCTCCTCTTTCTGTGCTGATACACCTCTTCTGTTATATAAATCCATAACTACGCTTTTAATCGCTGCAAATGTAATTATTCAGTTTACAATTATCAATTATCCATTAGCTTTGCAAATCTAAATAGAACTAACAAGGGATGCCTGGGTAAGAAAGATCTGCGCTTTTATTAAATTTTAACTTGTTCTGCAAATACATCGAGACATAACGCAATTGCCTCATTTTAAAAATGCTGTAATCACGATCGGCACATTTGACGGCGTTCACAGAGGTCACAAACATATCCTGGCACAATTAAAAGAAGAAGCCAGGAAAATTTCCGGAGAATCTGTTATTATTACTTTTCATCCCCATCCGCGCAAAGTGGTTGGCCCGGGTCATCAGATTCAGGTGCTGAATACTCTGGACGAAAAAATTGAATTATTGTCTAATGAAGGTCTCGACCATCTGGTAGTGATACCTTTTGATGAGGTTTTTGCCAGCCAGTCGGCCAAAGCTTATATCTGCGAGTTTTTGGTTAAGAAATTCCATCCACATACCATTATCCTCGGATACGACCACCGGTTTGGTAAAGATCGGGAAGGGGATTATCGGATGCTTGAAAGATTTGCTCCGGAATATGGATTTACTGTAAAGGAGATTTCAGAAAAGATTTTACATGAGGTAGCGGTAAGTTCTACTCTTATACGGGAAGCATTACTTGAAGGGGCAATCAGCAAAGCCAATGATTTACTGGGCTATGATTATTTTTTTGAGGGGATTGTGGTGGATGGCAATAAAATAGGACGTACACTGGGATATCCTACAGCTAATATTGAAATTCAGAATCCGGAAAAATTGATTCCTGCTATTGGAATTTATGCGGTCATGGTAAAATTGGAGTTACGTTATTATATGGGAATGATGAGCATAGGTGTACGACCAAGCATTGAAGAAAGCGATGGCAGAATAGCGATTGAAGTGAATATCTTTGATTTTAAACAAGAGATATATCATCAAAATATGAGAGTTTACGTTAAGTGTTTTTTGAGGAAGGAGGAAAAATTCAATAGTCTGGAAGACCTGAAAAAACAACTGGCGCTGGATAAAAAAGCAGCATTACAATATCTGTACAATTAGTTTGATTCCTATGGCGGGAAAGAGGAATTCACCTTCTTTAACCCGCCTCCCTGGTTTGTGATAAAACGTTTATTTATGCTGCTTTCTCAGTAATATATTTTACCAATGATCTCTTGGCCACGGGCAGCAATGTCTCTTCCAGCGGAAAACTATAATCACTTTCGATACAATATACAGCAGGGTTAGGTAAATCCTTTTTATTACGGATAATTTCTGATTTAATGTGCTCGTAGGTATGCACAATAGTTCTTTTCCATTGGGATATGAAAAAGGTTTTTATGCTGCGATACTTTTCATCATGTTTTTCAAAAAAACTCAACTGATATTGATACACATGGGTGTGCCTGACCGCACCATTACAAAGAAAAAAATAACCTTCATTATTCTCCAAAGGGATAATTCCAATGGGGCTGATATTCAGCTTCTCCTCTACATATTCATATATCTCTGCACCACTTCTAATTGTAGCACTCATCCGGTTAATCGCATACCCAATAATATCTTCCAACTCTTTCATCATATCATCATCTTCCACAATCTTTTCATACAGCAATTGTAATCTTTCCATATTCACTCCGGAAAACCGTTTAGGAAACTGCTCCTGTAAGATTTTCTTATTGTGCTTAAAATGCAGGATACTATTGTAATGAAAGATGATATCTGACAATTGAGGATAGAGCTTATTTTGTGTAAACTCCTTATTGATTTCCTGAAGATAGGCAAGCAGGGTATATTTCTTAAGTTCAAAATCAATATAACCTTCTGCAAACCAGGTTTGGGATAAAGTCTTCATAACTGTATGAATTTCTTATACAATATAAGGAAATAATATAAAATCCTGACAATTACAAAGCTAAAACTGAATGGGTTACCGGTTCTTCAATTAACACATCCTGAAATTTTCCTTACCAAGGGATAACGAATGAAACTTTATCTTATTATGAAACAGTAATTAAACACTCCTCAGATTTCTCTTCCAGCATTAAAATTTTCCAATTCGTTGGCCACTGCTGTCAGAAATGACGAACCAAGAGAGCCGTCAACAATCCGATGATCATAAGAAAGAGAGAGGTACATCATGTGTCGGATGGCAATACTGTCACCCTGCCCTGTTTCTACAACAACCGGTCTTTTTTTAATGGCGCCGATAGCCAGGATGGCTACCTGGGGCTGATTGATAATGGGCGTACCCATAAGGCTCCCAAAGGTTCCCACGTTGGTTACGGTAAAGGTGCCATTTTGGGTATCGTCTGGCTGTAAACGATTGTTTCTGGCAGCATCCGCCAAATGATTCACTTTTTTCGCAAGGCCAGTTAGATTCAGGAGATCAGCATCGCGAATAACGGGTGTAACCAGGTTTCCGTTGGGCAATGCTGTTGCCATACTGATATTAATATCCTTACGAACAATTATCTTATCGTCATCAACACTGGCATTCAACCAGGGATATTTTTTTATACATTTCACTACAGCCTCAATAAATAAGGGTGTAAAGGTTAATTTTTCTCCCTCCTGCTTTTCAAAAGCGGCTTTCACTTTCTCCCGCCACAATACCATATTGGTTACATCACATTCTGTAAAACTGGTTACATGAGCGCTGATACGCCTGCTCTCAACCATATGCTTAGCTATAAGCCTGCGCTTACGATCCATTTCAACCACTTCCACATTTCCAGAATATTCAACTTGCTTCTTTTCTTCTGATGCTTCCGGCAGTTTTATCAGTTCTGGCGGCTCCGGAGAAGCTACCGCAGATCCAACAAGCGGAATAGCCTTTAGCGCTTCTTCTAACGGCTGTCTGGTTTCTTTTTGCACTGCAATCCATTGCAGAATATCTTTTTTGGTAACCCTTCCTTCGTTTCCTGTTCCAGGGATTTTTTCCAGTTCCGACAGACTCAGTCCTTCATTTGCTGCAATATTCAATACAAGAGGGGAATAAAACCGGATATTCGTTGTCTGAGGTGAGGTAAAATGAGAAACGGCAGGCTGGTAGGGAACTTCAACAGGTTCTCTTTTCACAACATTTTTTACTTCATGAATGGATTGTTCTTCAACAGACAATTCCTGAACCCCATTGTTTGCTCTTATTCTTGCAATTACTGCTCCTACCGGAACAACCTCATTTTCATTGTATAACAATTCCTCTACTGTACCATCCACAGTTGCAGGCACTTCACTATCTACCTTATCGGTAGCAATTTCCAACATGGTTTCATCCATCTTTACCATTTCGCCTGGTTTCTTATTCCAGTGCAAAATAGTAGCTTCCATGATACTCTCACCCAATTTGGGCATTACCAGGTCAACTATCGCCATATTAGCATTTTAGGTTCATTCGTACGTAATATTTATTAATGGTCGAATGGAACTGCGCAATGTACATTTCTCTATATGAGAAACTTTTAATATGCTCCGTTTCATTAGAATTCAAAGGTAAGTATTGCAATATCAAAATAGAAATCCGTTTCTATTGCATGATTTACCCTTTTTAACTCTATTCCGATCGCAATATTGCCACGAATTTAATTACACCTCCACTTTATTCTCCTGCGCCAATAATTTCCGTAACAAATTTAACGCATAATAAGAAGTCATTTCAATATTTCGTTCCCGGTCATATCTGAAATGATGATTGGAAGTGATCGTTTGATATGAGCTGCAAACTGCAATCCATACTGTCCCAACAGGTTTTTCTGTCGTTCCCCCATCAGGACCCATAATACCTGATGTAGCGATGGCATAATGGGTATCCATTTTAAGCCTTACGTTTTGAGCCATCTGCTTTACCGTCTCCTCACTAACAGCTCCATTTGTATTTAAGGTTGATTCTTTCACTGCCAGAATATTTTCTTTAGCCTGATTAGCATAGCTCACTACCGATCCTTTGTACCAGTGGGAAGAGCCGGCGACAGATGTAATCAGGTGGGCAATAAACCCTCCGGTACAGCTTTCTGCAGTAGCAACCGTTTTTTTATTTTTTAGCAGCATTTTCCCGATCACCTGCTCCATAGTAATATCCTCATCCACCAAAAGCCACTCTGCCACTAAAGTTTTTAATTTTTCAAACTCCCTATCTAAGGATTGTTGTAAACGATCCTGGTTTTTGTTAATCCCGGTAATACGTAGCCGTATCATGCCGTAATTCGGCAGATAAGCCAGCTTCAAATAATTCGGTAATTGTGTTTCCCAACTCTTTATGGCTTCCGCCAGAAAAGATTCACCAATGCCAAACGTGACTAGGGTTCGGTGATCAATAAACGGAAAAGTAAAATACTGTTGGAGATACGGGATAACATAATCAGTCATCATCCCTTTCATTTCATGCGGTACTCCCGGCATACTTACGTAAACGCGGCCTTCTTTTTCAAACCACATTCCCGGCGCTGTACCTCTGGCGTTAGGAATCACCTTACAATTATCGGGAACTTCCGCCTGTTGAATATTACGCTCAAGTAACGGGCGGTTTAATCTTGAAAAAATAGTCTTTACATTTTCCAGTGCCGCTTCATCAATCACAAGAGTACCTCCGAAATATTCACAGAGTACCGGTTTTGTAATATCATCAGCCGTAGGTCCCAATCCGCCAGTGATCAGAACAATCTGAGCACCCCGACTTTCTTCATCAAGTGTTTGGATGATCTCGGACTTTACATCTCCAACAGCCACTCTTCGTTTGAGCCAAATCCCCGCCTTATTAAGTTCCCTTGCCATCCAGGGGCTATTGGTGTCTACTACCTGACCAATCAGCAACTCATCTCCAATTGTAATTATTACCGCATTAACAACCTGGTTATCAGCAAAAAAATCAGTCATCAGAATGATTTATTTTTTTGCAAGATACGCGTTCTCCAGCCAGGTTTTAAAAATATCATTCCAATCTTCTTCCTCTCCGGCTGGTTTTGCTACTATTATATCTGCCGGAGAAAAGCCTGATACCAGGTCAGATAAATCATAAAAAGAGAGGGCGTCTGGTACCGCACTGTGAATATAGGCTGGTTTGTAAAAGCGATTATTTATAATGGGATAATATGATAAATAAGAACTAATCAGTGCAATCCGCGAAATAGCAGAATCGAAAGCGGCAGCGTGTAACAATACAGGCGACATTTCATCTATCGCTATTGCGTAAACACTGTCTATGTCTTTGGTATTCACCAAATGATGACTTAGCCTAACTATATCAGCCGCTTGTATCCCTACAATGCTTCTGCCAATTAACATAGATAAGAACCAGACATTATAGGACACTCCCTGGATATAAGAATCTCCGCGAAAAACACCGGGCCCCATCTCACCTGTTCCTATCATATCCGGAGCAAGTACCGTAAATCCTTTCCTTACCAGCCATTCCATTCTCCCTCCTGTGAATGCATCTGTAGATTTCCCTCTTGGATGCAGGTAAATGACTGCCTTATGATTCGAATGATCCGGTTTCAACAGCAAATATGGAATAACGTAATTCCCTTCTCCTTTCACAAAATACTTTTCTACCGTATATCCTTTCCGGTGAAATCTTCCGGTGAAAACAGAAGGATACTGACCCTCTGGCTGCCGGTAACCGGAAAGTTCTTTTGCCTTTTCCTTTATTCTTTGGTAATAATCATTTGACCCGCTTGCTTCTGGTCTCTCCGGCCGGAGCAGCGTTTTCCGGGAGATTTTCTTGTTCAGACTATAAACTGTTTCGGAATTATAGGCAGTTGCCACCTGACCCGTTGGGGTTACTCTCAACTCCTCTTCTTTCAACAATGAAACATTATGCTCAACTGAATCTCCCGGATTTTGAAGAAATTTTTGAAAAAATGCATATACAGACTCCCGGTTACGTCTCGTGGAAGCATGTGTTGTATCATCCGTCGCAAAACCAAGATGATCCCCTTTATCATAAGCCCAATAAACCTTAGCAGTTTCCTCTACGGCTTCGATTGCGCCCTGAATACTAAAAATCTGATCGCGCGTGGTAGCCATAACAAAAGTTGGTTTCGGCGCTCTGACAATCAAAAAATCCGGAATATCCAATCCCTGTCTAATAAATTGAAACGGATCCTGCTCAGCACACTGAGGTCCGGAGGAGGCGATTAACCGCTTAAAGTTAGTCATATAATTTCCTGGCGCTGCAGCAAGAATACGGTCGTCCATTGCTGCAATATAGGCGCTTTGCGTTCCACCACCAGACCGGCCGGTAATCCCCAACCTTGTCATATCTACCTCCTCTCTCGTTGCAAGGTAATCCAGCGCTCTGATGCCATCCCAAACCATATATTTAGCAAGGGAACTTCCGGAAAGAAAAAGTTGCGCGCCCATATAGGAATGCTCTTCATCCCGTTCACCAATAATAGATGTGTTGGTTTTTTTATCATAATACTCCCATCGTTCACCCTGATCTATGGGATCAAATGCAAAAACAATAAATCCTTTATCCACTAAATTGAGGATAGCCTGCTGATATACCGGATGCCGGTAACCCTGATTGGTATGTCCGCTGCAATAGATTATTGCCGGCGCTTTGTTTCCTTTTTTTAAAGAAGAAGGAATAAACAACGATGAGGTAACAAAAAATCCGGGTTGCGATTCAAAGACGATGTGTTCAAGTTTTAAGCGATCCTTAATAATTGTTTTTGTAATGCGCGCGTTTAACGGCGTTTTAGGTGGAAATGCTCCAAAAACAAGATTCAATTTTTCCAAAATCCATTTTTGTCTGTTTTGCCATTCGCTCAGAGTATGCAGCCGGGCTATGTCCTGCTCACGTTTATCAAGAAGTTCATAAGCCTGGTCTGCTAAATAATGATATAATGAATTAGGAGCATCACTGAATTGAATCCAGTTTTTGATTACCGTAAAGTCATCCTGAGCCTTTAATTCGGGATGACAAATGAAAAAAAGGATAATAATTATACGGAATCCCTTTCTAAATAAGGAGCTGCATACCACGTATTCCCGGGCAATTTCTTTAAGATAATCAGCAATAAACTTGTTTCTCATTAGAAATTCCGGCTTAATCATCATAGCATTTTTATTCATGGCAATCCATTTCTGTTATTCCTTTTTCACTAATTTCAATGCATTATCTCTGTAAATTTTTCTCAGCACCTCATCATTCAGCCCTAAGCCATACAGCGGCCATTTATAGCCCACTAAATCCGTCAGATAAAAATGTTCATCTTCCGTTTCCAATACTCTGAAAGTCATTTTAAACATGGCATCGAGCGAGGTGTTATTACCATAATCGCTGTGTTTATCCCACACTTCCCATCCATAATCTGTACCGTAAACAATCCTATCCTGATATTTTGTAAAAAACTTGGCTGTAGCTCTGGGAATTGCTGAAAACTCTGCAAACCTTGCAGAAATGTCTGCATAGAAATTGGGATATTGATCAAACATCCGGGCCAAAATAGAAAAATCAAAACTACAGTTGGCAAGATGGGCTATAACAAAGGTGTTATCAGGATGTCTCTTCAGCATATTGGACAGTATTTCCATTAGTCCCTGATGATCAACCATTCCTTCTTTATCTTTCACTCTCCAGGTCCACGACCGCATCAAACCGTCGTTAGTGGAATCCATAGGTTCATACATCCATATCGGCTCCGCGGTGTGAAAATTAATCGGTATATTCATTTCAACACATGCATTAAAGATGGGATCCAGGCGAACGTCATCTGCGTGCACACCTTCAATAATACCCTTACCTTTGTCATGCACTTCCCCTATGCCTTTAGCCCCAGCCTTGACGCATCTTTTTAATTCACTGATCGTTTTTTCTATCCAATTTTCCTTCGGAAAGTCGGAAAAATCCAATCCGCAATACACCTCAAAGCGATCTGGATATTTTGCATACAAAGCATAAATGGAATCAAATTTTGCACCGGTAGCGTAGGTCAGCAGTACAGATTTCTCTACGCCCACTCCATCCATTATCCGCACCCGTTCGGCAACGTCCTGCGGTGTTTTAGTATAAGCATGAGCATGCATATCTATCACTGGAAATTTAGCCTTCTTTATCTCGGTTGCAGGAGCTTTATACACTGATTTAGGCTGCCAGTTTTTTAAAAGCATTTGTTCAGGCGTGTTGAGCGGGGTATTATCTTCAGGCATATTAACAGGGCTACATACCGATAGCCCTATAATTATCACAATACTTAGACCGGCGTAAATCGTTTTCATTGTGTTTGATTAATTCTTGTTTTCTATTTCTTAAAAAATCAATGACGGGGTTGGGTATCTTTATACCTTCACACCGGTATTTCCCCCTTTTGATAAATTAATATCAAAGAGTTGATTGGTGATCCATGACCCACGGGTAAAATCCGGAATTTTAATTGGAGAAGAAAAATGTTCTACCGACCATTCACTTAAAGGTGCAATTGCACTCCAAAGTGCGGCATCATATACATCCTGATCCAGAGGGAGTCCGTTTCTTAAAGAATCTATCAAAAACCAGTTTTGAATGAAATCAATGCCTCCATGCCCTCCAGCTCTTTTTGCCAGTTCCCCGATTTTTGTCACTATAGCCGGCTCGTATTTTTTTTCCAGCGCATCAGCTTCTTTGTCCGAAAGCCATTGTTCTCCTCCATTTGACAATTGTCTGGGTGCAGAAAAACGGGTACCCTTTGAGCCCACAATCCGGTGCCATGATGAATGGATGTTGGGGGAACTCACATCATGGCTAAGCTTTATCGTTTGACCTTTTCGGGTCCGGATAATGCAGGTATTCATATTCCCCCTGAATTTCTTGTCTGCAAAAGGTTTGAAAAACGCATCTTTTTCGGCAAGTTCTTTTGCTTTTTCTGACAAATTAAAATCATCGGATGACATAGAAACCAAATAATCCAGGCAGTTTCCCCTGTTTATATTCATGATCTGACAAACAGGTCCTAACCCATGTGTGGGATATAAATCTCCGTTTCTTCTTGCATTTTCTTTTAACCGCCACATGTCCCAATATTGGTCTTTTTTAAATAAATAACGGGCAATAAGATTATGCAGGTACCCCCCTTCTCCATGAACGATTTCACCGAAGAAACCCTGACGGGCCATATTCAAGGTTGTAAGTGCACCATAACAGGCATTTTCCAGCATCCGGCAATATTTTCTGGTCTTCTCTGAAGTTTCGACCAATTGCCAGCATTCTTCTATTGTAACAGCTGCAGGAACTTCCACGAAAGCATGTTTTCCGTGCTCCATTGTATACAACGCCATTTCCGTGTGCATATCCCAGGGGGTGGCGATATATACAACGTCAATATCTTCACGATTACATAGCTCCTTCCAGGATTTATTATTTGCTGTATAAAGTACAGGATTGTGACCTTTGCCAGCAATACTTTTTTTAGCCTTCTCTGCAAATTCAGTCCGTACATCACAAAGCGCTTTTATCTCCACTCCTTCAATCTTTATTAATCCATTCAGGTGATCGGGACCTCTGTCACCTAATCCAATAATACCAATACCTACAGTACTAAATTTAGGTGCGGCAAAACCACACATGTTAAAAGTTTGAGGAGGATATTCATCGCCATAAGGGTCTCTTACAAAAGATGCTGCTGAGTTTAAATTAGAATTTTTTCCCCTGCTGATCAATCCTGTAAGGGCTCCTATTCCCGTAAGGCCCGATAATTTCAGAAATCTTCTTCGATTATTTTTCATGAATAAAAAGATTTAAAGAACTATTATTTCAGCAACAATTGTATTAATTCCTGTCGTACTTTTTCGTAATCATCACCGTACTGAGACCAGGGAACGGCTTCCTTCATTGAAACCTCACTCA
>CAZFGP010000144.1:5309-10939 GCA_964518685.1 uncultured Terrimonas sp. | reverse complement strand
ACCACAAAGGAATACAGCCCTTTTTAACCCGATTTTAATCGGACAACAATGATTTAATATTAATATCTTAAAATCTGAAGTTAGAAGGAATAACCGCTACCTGCTGCCTTCAAAATAAAACACCTCCTTTAAAATTTCTTCTTTTCCTTTTTCACTTTGCCCATCTTCACAAACCAGTACTTCAGTCATATACTTCCACCATCTCTTACAAACCTCATAATTTCCGATGGCATTAAACTCGCTTTCATCCTCAATTTCAATATAGCCAAACAGGTATCCTGTCGGCTTGTGAAGGTGGATAGAATATTTGTGCACGCCATGCCGCTTAAAGATATCCGTTAGTTCAGTCCAAATATTATCGTGCCTGCGTTCATATTCTTCAGCCATTCCCTCTTTTGCCTGAATCAAAAAAGATTTACGTATCATAAGTCATTATTTACCGGTGAAAGATCGCGCCAAATCCCCTGCAGTAATGAACTTTCCTCCTCTCTGCTTCAACAGTCCGCATAAAATATCTAATTCCTTCAATGCTTTTTCACCACAATTCTTTACTATAAAAGGCAAAGGTTTCACACTGCACTCTCCAAAATCCAGGGCGCCCTGAGGCATCTCATAAAATTCCCAGGGATGTAAATAAAAGCAAACCACCGGTCGCTCCCCTCTCGATTGCACATATTCAATAAATCCATCTACCTTCTGCATTAAAAATTTAGCCGACTTAATCCTGAACATCGGCCATTGATCTCTGTCGCGTTGATATGGATCATTACTCTCCATAGTGAGATCGCAGAAATTAGGAATCTCCACTATCTTCATTTTCCCCCTTTTGGTCCAGTCCCTCGCAGAAGGATGATAAGGTATAAAAGGTTTTTGATAAAAATACAATGGAAGAGTGGCATCAGAAATATAGCCTAACTTTTCCAGTACATTCACTACTTTAGTACTGCCCCATAAACGCGGACAGCGAAAACTCTGGGGCTTCTTCCCGGTGATCCTTCTGATGATATTAGTGGCAATAGTTAAACGTCCCTCTACTTCCGATGGCAAAATAGGCCAGTTATTCGGCAGCGGAAATAAGGCATCACCAAGGGTTTCATGAAACAATCCATGACAACCAATTTCATGCCCGGCTTTTGCTACCCGAAGTAACATTTCAGGATTATTTTCTGCAGCGTGGCCTGTCCAGTAAAAAGTAGATGGCGCCTTATGCTTCTTTAAGATATTAAGCAAGGGCGGCGTACCTTTTTTAACACCTTCGTAAAATGGGGTGAAGGAACCAATATCGGTTTCCATGTCAAAGCCCAGCACTATATCGAATGTACTTTTTACCGTATTCCTGCTTTTTGCCATTTTTATTTGTTTTTACATTATAATTAAATTCAACTTCATCTTTCTAATAGCAGCCATCCCAAATCATTGGGATTATCTGTTCCGTGCATCAGCCGTGAAGTTACCGGTTGCAACGCACACCAGCCTATTGTTTTCCCATCTTTCAACACCAGTTGTATATCTACTCTGATGCGGCTTGAATCTGTGTTTACACCCATATCCTTCCAGGGAACCTTTACCATCATCATTGAGCTGCCTTTGTGCTTTTCAACGTGTATGCCTTCATCTGCTCTAATATCCCTTATACTAAAATTAAATCTTTGCACAGGCCATAAACGACGTGGTTGTATCCTTATCACAATCCGGGACACCTGAGAAGGAAAAGCAACAGACGCATCAATTTCCTTAATGAAAAAGTTCAGCGTTTGATTATCATAATCCGAAGCCCATTGGAATGCTTTATTATTTTGTTCGGAGTTAAGGGATAACCACCTTACCCCGGAAGGTATCCTCGCTTTAAAAACACGGTCACGGCTGGTTTTATCTTTTGAATAAATGCTCCTCGAAATCAAACCGACAGGCTTTTCCCCTGTGTATTCCGGAAATAATAATTCCTCATTGCGAATCTTTTGTTCTTCCTCAGGAAAATCAATAGTCAACACCCTGCGTAATTGTTCCATACGCCATTGGATTTTTGCAGGATAATATTTATATCCTTCTGCTTCAGGATGAAAACCAAGCCGGCTGTCGCGTCTCGATAGTAAAAGAAGCTCCGCATCCAATTCCAATTCTTCATTAACTATTGCTCTCAATTCATTCAAAGGCTTTAACCGTTCTATTCCATTCATCCGCAGCATTTTTTCCCGAAGGAAATAAAACCGTAAAATATTATAGCCACTACGAAACTGTATTCCAACTGCTTTTGCCACTCCAATATCAAGCAACCGATCGGGTTCCGAACTGTAATCAGGCTCCATTGCATTTAGTATAGCCACACCACTATCCCAACTGGCAGTCATTTTTTTACAAAGCGACACCACCTCTTCCAGGCTTAGCAAATTAGTGAAGGCATCGCCCACCCGATCTCCACTCGGTGGCCAAAGCTGTGTTGTTTGTGTGGATCCTAATAACCAGGTTGGCGACAATGGCGCGTCTACGGGCTTCAACAGCAAAGGCCATACCGGACCATCGTGCATTGGACCGTAATATTGAAACAAATTTGTTAGCGGATAGTTTGCATATCCTTCTTCAAAATGCTTCCAGGCCTTAACCACTTTTGGAACATCAGCTTTCTTCCAGTAAACAGAAGCAAGCTCATGCAAAAAATTATTTTCCGAAAGGAGGGTATCAAAAGACAACAGGTCAATGGCTTTTACCATTAAACCGGGTGCATTACCAAAATACCAGGATAGCATAGTATGAGACACTCCCAAGCCTCGCATTGCCGCAAACTTATTGTAGAGGGCAGATGGTACCGGCACATAGGGTACAGTAGTAATTTCGTGAGAAGCCGCAGTCTGTATTTTTGCAGAAGCAGGAGTTCCATTTTTACGGGCTATATCAACAATCTGTTCAAATCTTGGGCTTGGTCCTGCCGGCATCAGCCAATAATCTCCACCAATTAGCTTTTTTCCAAAGACTGATTTTTCCACTCCGGAAGTGAAATTAAATTGAAGGATCACTCCCGGCGGCGTATGTGCCGGAAGTTCATATACCCATCCTGCCAGGGTATCCACAGAAACCGGCGACTGCGCCTGTGGCTGAGGCATATACAACCAACTGATTAACTCGGCAGCCGGGGCAGCATCATGCATCCCTCTTTCCATTGCCGATAAGGATTTATATAATATCTCCCACGGTGGCATTTTAGAACAGCGCGGACAACTGATATGCCCCTGACCCGTTGCTGAAAGTGAACTCAGGCAGGTAGTGTATCGCTCTCCATGGGAAATGTTGATGATTCCGCCTAAGTCTGGCACTGCTTTGAAAATTTTGTTGGTCGCTTCATACAGATATTTTTGCCCGGCATCACTGCTTCCGCATAAATTGCGCACCTGCTCATCTCCAATCACTTCTGATTCTTTGTATTGTTTGAAAAGCGGATTCCCCTTTTCCAATCGCACACAAGGCTCTATCGTAAAGATATAAGTTCGTATACCATACCTTAAACATTTCTCAACTACCGAACGTAATTTCTCCAATCGGTATTCCCCATCCATTCCTTCCTCCGGAGTTGAAGAGGTAGCAACCAGGTCTCCAAACCCTACCATCTTACCCTCGCTGTTTGTGCCACTGACACTTAACCATAAACCATTCACTCCCTGGTGTGCCAAACGATTCAGATAATTTTCGGGATAATAATCTATCCCATTCATTAATTCGTCAACCACTATAGGCTGATCCTTAACACGGGGTAAACTTCCAGGTCGCTTAGTAGGACTGAAATAGCCGCGAATGATGCGTCTTCTGATAGTAGGAGAATGTTCTGTTGACCCTAATGGTAAAAAAGGGCCTCTTCTTTTCAACATCTCATCCTCCAAATAAAAAATACCTCTACGAATGCCATCCAAGTTTGATGCAAGCAAACGACAACTATGTAAACCCACTTCCAGTTTAAAAACTTCTTCTCCCAGTCCGGGAACAAATCCGGTTTCAATCACATATTTCGCTTCCGCAATCTTTAGATTTCCCGCTCCAAGAAATTCCACTAAATCCTTATATGCAGATTCAAGCCTGTTTTTGGGATCATCAAAACCAGTTCGGAGGGTAACCCCTGCCGAAAGGTCTGCTTCTCCTTTGTTGGTTGAAGACCTCTTCCAGGGATGATGATTCCACATAGGCGTTTTTAAATCCTCAATAAAGTACATACTTTCCTTGAGCGGCTGCGGTGGTACGCTTTTAGGGTCAAGGCAGTCATAGTCCACTTCTCTCTTAGACAGATTCTTATCCTGCGATTGCGCCTTATGGAGGATTAAGGAGAAAACTAAAACAACGCCTACGCGAAATATCGGCTTAAAAAGCAAAGCCTTTATCTTTTGAACAAAAAAGGTGCACCCATTGAAATTCATATTCCAGGTCTTTTATTCCCTATGATTCATTATTTCTTTTTGCAGCGGGAATCATGTTCTGAATCGTTTCTTTTAACAGGTTTATTTTCTCTCTCAATGAATACGGCGTATAAACATAATCCTGTTCAAATTGAAAACCCATACGTGAATCTCGAGTAGCGGCTAAAAGCGACAGTTCCGTACGCACTAATTCCTCTTTCAAAATAATATCCATCTTATCTAAGTGAATATTTTTCTTTGTGGAATTGGTTTCCTTTATCCATTGCAAACGAATATCCTCAAACTGAAGAATAGCGTAATCACTCTGCATCATTCGTTGCATTTGTTCTGCCACAATCACTTCCTTTATGGCTCCGATACGTTTGGATTGGGGACTTGCCAATGCTGCCCGGCGATATAGCTTCAGTCCCTCTTCCATCTGATCAGCAGCCTGCCGGAGATATTTCAGAAAAACAGGTAATATTAGTCTGTCTTTTTCAGTGGCTATACCCGTTGCACTACGGGCATACTGTTCTGCTCTATTTACTTTATTATTGAAATCAGGATAAAAAACCATCCTTGCCACAGTAAAAGGCCAATACGGATTGGTATCAACGACTTTGGAGGGATCTGACCAGGAGTACTTATACGTCAGGGTTCGAAGAGGAGGTTCTTCAAAAAAAAGCGGATTGCCAACTGCATTGTTGGTTCCCATATTGGGACCCGTATCGGGCACCAGTTTTATAGCCGCACTAAAATGCCTCCATGCAGCCAGCACAAGATCCTTTTGTTCTTTTCCGAATATTTCGCCTGCACTCATCTCAAGTAATTCATCCCTGGATGGGGCATCACTCCAGCAAGTCCACGCTCTTAGCCGTGCAATAAAGTTAGGCTTATAACCGCTGCTCCAACTTTCAAGAGTACCTCTCACTCCATACTTTTCCAGGGCCTCATATCTCTCGAACCATTGATATGGACAGGGCAGGTAGGGTATGGTACCATATTGCCAGCTGGTAAAGGTATCTACTTTGGAATAAACTTTCATCTGCCGTTTATCGGCTTCTTCAATTTGCGCACTGGTAACTTCTGCCGGTCCAACCTGACTTAAAGAATAATCTCTGAGATAGCCCTTCATGTCATCAATAGTAAAACTCTTCCCATTTTCCCAGGTGAGCATAGGTATTGCTCTGTCGGGGAGTTGGCGGATAAAATATTTTTTTATATCTGCATTCTGCGGCCTGAAGTCAATATTAT
>CAZFGP010000144.1:0-5299 GCA_964518685.1 uncultured Terrimonas sp. | reverse complement strand
CAGGGAAGAACTTCTATGGAAGGATTAATCCGGTGACATTCATCTTCCACAATACTCACTGCTTTGCCCCAGTTCTGTGCCCATTCCTGCAAATATTCGACAGATGCACCATGACCGCCGCCCCACTGCTTATACCAAAAGCCTTCGGTTAATAAGACATATCCTTTTATTTCAGGAAACCGGCTAACAATCTCTCTTATTAATTTACGCAATCCTGCTTCGCTTTCGGAAGTACCCGTGTACTGCCAGATAACAGGTGTATACACTTTAATGCCAAAACGGTCAGCACGTTGAATGAGATCCTGAATTACCGCCGGATCCTGATGCCGAACCTGATAGAGTAGCCGTGCATAAAAATCGGTTGACGTGGATGCGGTGGTCCGGTCGCCGTTAGGATTGGCATAAACCGAAGCAAAAATGGCATCAAATCCGTCGTGTACCATGTGTGCCAGCAATTGATCCGTCCACTCCATCCATCCCATCCATGACAGCGCCATACGGGTATCATAAAGGCTATGTCGAACTGTTCTTAAGTTTTTTGGCAAAAAAGGCGCTTCCCGCAGATTCAATCTCGCCTGGAGATGGTAAATACCAAACATAGCACCCGCTTCATCATAGCCACAGATTATAATCTGCTTATCATTTACTATGATCTCATAGTCTTTTGATTTTTTCAACGCTGATCCGCAACCGGGCAACTGTTCACGGGTACCCACTATGATACCGGATTTCAGTTTTCTCCAATTCCTTAATGAATCCCGTTCTTTAGCTTCCAGAGAAACCCCCATGGATTGCTTAAAATAAACGGCTACATCATCTATAGCAGTCTTTAACGCTACTGAGCGGGGCGCTATATAAACCAAATCCCAACCTTTATCCGGTATTACTATTTCATGCTGTGTCGGACGATCATTATAATTTCTCTTCCAGGTATGAGTAAAATCGCCGGCTAATTTTTTGTGATAGGCATAAGGCTTTTCCTCCTGCAACTTTTCCACTGCCGCATTAAAAGATCCTGGCGGGTCTTTGTAAGAGGCAGAGCGTATCTCTTCTGTTCCTGAAACAGGATTGATTGCAGATACATATTTTGATACTGCCATACCGGCAAAGCCGGTAGCCGACTTAGCTACAAAATCCCTTCTTGAAAATTTATTTTTTTGTGTCATACCCTAATCTGATTTAAGGTTGTCAACCTTACAGGAAGTTAGAAACCTTACCATATTCTGGCTTGCTGAAATGCAGCTATAATTTCCTCTTTCGTAATTCCATTGGTTTTAATGTATCTGCGCTTACCCACAGGAATAGTGATGGTATTCTCACGTTTGGAAACAGAAACATTTGTTTTCTTTTGCAGACTCTCAGACACGGTTACATTTTTTGCTTTCAGCGGCAGTTCCAATTTCTTATCTCCGGAGATGTGCCAGTAAACTACATACAAGCTACCGCTTCGTTCAAAAATAAATGCCCTTACCTCTCTGTTATTATCAGCCACATTAATGATCTGGTCATAAGGCTGTAATTCAAATTCATTTTTTTCGTTGATCAATAAGATATGTTCCTGCTCTAATTTTTGCAGCGATAATTTCTGCTCTGGTGTAAGCCAGTCGTTTACCCGCACCTCTTCCCATCTTCTCATCACCTCAAAATTATCGGGAGTCCTGGGATGGGCATCAAAAAGTTTTAAATTGGTTTGTATACTGATAGGGCAATCCCAGGCTGCTGCTCTGCTCGCCACATATTCCAGCATATCCGGTTGCGTTCCAACCGTCTTTTCATCAGGAACCCAATACCCCAACCAGCCAAAGTTGATATGCGTAAAGTTCTGTTTCATCCTTGGCGCTTCTGCAGCGGGATGCTTTCTTATTTCTTCTTTTAAGACTTCCGGTCTAAAAACATCAAATGCATTCCCCCTGCTCAGCATGTGCCAGCTAAAATGTGTTTTAGCTGCTCCCTCCGCAAATAAAGGTTGCGGATTTAATCTTTTATGAACCCGCCATTGTGCTCTGGAAACATTACACCAGAAGGGAGCATTTACTCCTTCAGAACCATCATAATAACAAAATTGAAAACCGGCGTCATAAATATCTGCGAGCTTTTCAGCCATCTCATCCTGCAGGTCATTATCCTGATTGATATACACACTCTGCGCGCCAAATTCACTAACGTCCAGCACACCCAGCATCGTTCCAAGCGGGTGATCCACTACGGTAGTATTGAAAGCGCCGCGCACACATCCGGTAATCTGATAAGGCCGGGAATGACTATAGCCCTCATAACTAACCAATTCGTTCTCAATTTTAAGAACCCTCCTCCCTTTTGCCATTTCTATAGTGCTGGGGTCCTGATCCACAACGATGGTAGTGTCTCCCTTTTTCAGTGGGGCTGCAAGTGTAAATATCTTAACCAGATTTAACCTGCGATCAGGTACGGGAGTTACATATTTACTATCCAAGCCAATAAAAGAATGAAGAAAATGAAAGCCTGGAACGATATCCTCAGCTTTAATTTTATTCAATAATAATCGCAGATCTTCCTTTCCATTGGGATAAAGAGAAGTATCCCAATCATAATCTCCTATAAGCCGGTATCCCCTGCTCTTTAAAAATGCAGGATAGTAAATACTCATAGCCCGGAATCCACCCATCTTTGCATATTTCAGATGCTTTTGCAAATTACCGGGATGGATATCTGCCGTCCAATAATAAGAATAGCTGTAAGCCTTACTCCTTCTGCTCTTCACTCCTGGCGATAAATTAAAATCGTTCTCTAACTGTTCAATATTATCCAACAGTTTGTCTGTAGCACAGGTGATTAGCGCTGCGCTGGTACCTTTCAGCTTTATCTCTCTTTCAGCGCCCGCTTTCAAAAGATAAGCCTCATCCATTTCTTCAGCAGTAATACGGGTATAAGGATCCGTAGACAATAGATTCGAGGCTATTTTTTCATCCCAAACCACCTGCAACAGATCTCCATAATTTTTCCGCTTGCGAAGAGGTAATTGTAAAAACCAGATTCTGGTAGCCGGAGGGGAGGCAATAAGCACCCCGCCATAGCCCACCTGATCGGCAATCAGGTCTTCTATCTTAAACTCAATATATTGACTCTTTATATTTACGGCTACCACTATACTATCGGGGATTAGTTCATAGCTAATGGTTAACCTGTTCCCCTCTTTCCGGACAGCGTTGGCTTTGAAGGTCATCTCCTCATTCGGATAAGCAAGTTTCACTTCATTTTGAAAAGGTCGGGGCTGAACCATTGCACTTATGGGAACACTTATTCTCCTTGTCAGACACTCCTCCCCGGATGGTTTGTGTAACAAACTTTTGACTATGGCGTTAGCGCCTATCACCAATCTCATCTGCTCATTTTCAATAATCACATCATTTTCTTCAAATACAACAGGATGATCAGGCGGATTTGCTTTGCTATTATTCAAAATGGCACTTCCCATCTTTTCTTCTAAAGTGGCAGCCTGGGCAGCATATCCTGCAACTGCAAGACCACCAATACTGGCGGCGGATTTGCGGACAAAATCTCTACGACTAAAATTGTTATCAGACATAAGTTGGATTGTTAATTATAAGAAGCAAAATTTGACTTTAAAATTTTACCTATTTTCATTCGCACATAATGTCTTTTTAATGGTTCCACTCCATGCGGGAGGGACTTCGCAATATACAATACATCATTCTGTGTGAGAAAATTTATCATGCTCCGTTTCACCATGCTTAAACATCCTAATTTACCCAGGTTCATTGCACAACCGAAAACAATAACTCCGGTTCATCCGTGGTGATAAAGTTTACCCCCTTGTTCAGAAACCAGATCATCTCCTCCCGTTTATTAACCGTCCAAACGTTTATCAATATTCCATTCCTTTTTGCGTCATCTATCCAATCTTCATTTTGTTCATAAACTTTTAGATTATAGTCAACACCATTTATGCTATCACGGGCAAGCAGTGCAGGGGCAAGATCACCACTCAAATAATATACATCTGATGTTGGAGATAACTTTTTTACCATCCTGCAAGCATCATAATCGAAAGAAATATAATCTACCCTATCCTCCATTTTCAACCAATGAACCATTTCCACACATTTGCGTGTCAATAACAGGGTTTGTTGCTTGCCTTGTGATAATTCCTTTATTTCTAACACCAGCCTTGTCTTACTTTGTACTGCTCCCGCCATAAGATAAGCTTCGAGGGTGGGCAGGTTTTCGCCATTGGATAGCCTGAGTTTCTTTACCCGGCTAAAATTGGAACTATCTATGGATATTCCTTTATAAACCGGGTCGTGCAATACCACCGGTACTCCGTCTGCTGTCATACGAACATCGAACTCACTCCCTGCACACCCCAACTTTATAGCCTGCTTCAGAGAAGCTAAAGAATTTTCCGGTAAATTCAGGCTTTTCCATGCACCCATATGAGCTATTACCGGATTGAAGATGCTTTTTGATTGTCCGTGAACATTTCTTAAAAACCCGTTACGCAACATTCCCTCAAACCAAGCCTTTGCCATATTTGTTATAGCTGCAGCATTCGGATGAACGTCATCCACAAGCTGGTCGTCCCTAACGCTGCCCCTCATGTCAACAAGTCCGATATAGTATCCTTTTTTAGTAAAGTTCGCTATAGTGTCTCTAACGTTTCTATTATAACTATCCACCTCAGCAGGAAAAGTTTTTTTCACCTTTCCAC
Source organism: uncultured Terrimonas sp. (assembly GCA_964518685.1). Lineage (GTDB taxonomy): Bacteria > Bacteroidota > Bacteroidia > Chitinophagales > Chitinophagaceae > Agriterribacter. The sequence goes on along the minus strand of CAZFGP010000144.1, from coordinate 591 downwards.
TTACAATCATTGATCTGGATATAGGCGATAAGTTTCCCAACAAAACCTTCACACCAGGATCTTTTTTGAAGATCGCTGCCAGCAGGATGCTCATTTCTTTAGCTATTTCTTCCCCGGTCTTTCCCGAGAAAACATCATTGATTCCAGCCATTAATAAAATAATATCCGGTTTATAGATTTCCATTGCCTTCTCAACACCTAAGCTCTTCAATCCGGATTCTTTTCTTTGCCGCCCATATAAAATATCAAATACACGCCAACCACCATATCCTTCGTGTTCCGGGTCTGCCATTCCATCCGAATGAGAAACCTGACTACCCACATAATCATATTTCACTCCAATACTATCCAGTAAATGTTGAAGGGGTAAACGATAGCCGCCGGGAGATTCTGATAGGGTTCCTCTGGTATTAGAATCTCCCAAAGGCATAACCCTCAATGGAGCATTTTGACTGAACCCAGAAATACTTCCTGAAAGAAAGGCTGTGATAAGAAGAAATGAAAACAATAAGTTTCGCATAGCTATTTATTCCACCGGTTTACCAAGACAAATTCTGAAGCCATCACGGGAATCAGAATAGCTGTTGCCTT
>CAZFGP010000143.1:0-10956 GCA_964518685.1 uncultured Terrimonas sp. | reverse complement strand
ATATAAAATATAAAAACCCCGAAGAGTACATACTATCGGGGTTTAACGATTTAAAAACAAAGTATCGGTTTATCCTAATGCCACTCTTTTGAAAGCTACCACTTTCAGTCCGCTATCCACACCTGCTAAAAAATCTCCCACCGATTTGCTGCCATCCTTTACAAACGGCTGAGCGGTCAATGTATTTTCTTTAAAAAATGCGTTTAACTTACCATCTGCGATTTTATCAATCATGGCATCCGGTTTTCCTGCCATCTTGGGATCGCTCTTAATTTGGTCCGTTATAATAGCTTTTTCACGGGCCACGGTCTCTGCAGAAACAGAGTTTGCATCTACAGCTACCGGGTTCATGGCAGCCACCTGCATCGCCACATCTTTCCCGGCTTCAGACGATTCTTTATTAAGTCCAACTAAAACCCCAATACGATAGGCTCCATGAATATAAGAAGTTACATAGGCAGCGTCTAAACGTTCAAACTTGCTGATCGCAATCTTCTCGCCAATACTGGCTAATTTATCGTTTACCAGATCAGCAATTTTAGCACCGTTAAGGGTCACATTATTCAGTTCCTCTACGCTTTTTACGTTGTGCTCAATAGCAGCATCTGCAATACTTTGAGCAAACGCAATAAAGTCGCTATTTTTACTTACAAAATCAGTTTCGCAACTAACACATACTGCAATGCCGGATTTTTGATCAGCCGAAGTCTGGGCAATTATTACGCCTTCTTTTGCCTCGCGATCGCCGCGGAGCGCTGCAACTTTAGCGCCTTTTTTACGCAACCAGTCAATGGACTCTTCAAAATCACCATTGGTTTCGGTTAACGCTTTCCTGCAATCCATCATTCCCGCACCGGTCATCTGGCGCAATTTATTAATATCAGCTGCTGTAATTGTTATTGTTGACATCTCTAATAATAAGTTTAAAATTCAAAATATAATTTCAGCAAACAGCTACTGCTATCTGCTGCCACCCGGACGACGGCTGCCACCGGTAGTACGTCTTCTCTGCCCTGCTCCACCGGGCGCGCCACCGCCTCTGTTACCGCCACGTCCGCCTGCAGACCGTCCGCCTCTTTCCCCTTCCGCTCCTCCGGCTTCGTCTAAATCTAACCGGGGACCTTTTTCCACTACCTCTTCTTCCGCCTCTTCTTCTGCCTTTTCATTTTGCCGTTCCGCCAATCCTTCTGCAATAGCCGCCACTATATAATTGGTGATAATAGCTATGGATTTGGTGGCATCATCATTTGCAGGAATAGCAAAATCCACTTTATTAGGATCACAATTGGTATCTACCATTCCAAAAGTTGATACCCCAAGTCTCCTTGCTTCCGCAAGTGCAATATGTTCATGGCCGATATCTACAATAAATAACGCCGCAGGAACTCTTCCCAACTGAGCGATACCACCCAATACCTTTTCCATTTTCTCTTTGTCGCGGGCAAGCGTAAGGCGTTCCTTTTTTGTGATACTGTCCAGCGTACCATCGTTCAGCATCTTTTCTATGCTCTGCATTTTCTTCACACTCTTACGAACCGTGTTGAAATTAGTAAGCATCCCACCCAGCCATCTTTCTGTAACATAAGGCATGTTTACCCTCCTGGCACATTCAGTAACGATTTCCTTTGCCTGCTTTTTGGTAGCTACAAACATGATCTTCTTGCCGCTTTTGGCTATGTTTTTTAAAGCAGCTGCAGTTTCCTGCAGATGATCTACCGTTTTGTTCAGGTCAATGATATGAATGCCTTTCTTTTCCGCAAAGATATAGGGCAGCATTTTGGGATTCCACTTCTTCCGCAGGTGTCCAAAATGTACACCGGCTTCGAGGAGTTGTTGCTGAAGGGAAGTATTATTTTCCATCTGTCTGAATTAAAAATTTGAATAAGTACTGATCTGACAATTTTCGGAAACCAGGAAAGGGTTTCCAGTGTAAATAAATTAACGCTTGCTGAACTGGAAGCTCTTTCTGGCTTTTTTCTTGCCAAACTTTTTACGCTCCACGCTTCTCGGATCACGCATAAGCAATCCTGCTGCTTTTAATGCAGGACGGTATTCCGCACTGATTTCCAGCAATGCCCGGGCAATGCCTAACTTGGCTGCTTCAGCCTGCCCTTTAACACCTCCCCCGGTAGCATTGATTTTAATATCAAATTTATCTAATCCTTCAATCGTTTTTAAAGGCAGTTCCACCTTATTTTGAAGGTAAACCAGGGAAAAATACTGCTTGTAATCTTTGTCATTTACAACGATTTTCCCGTCTCCTCTTGAAAGAAAAACGCGGGTCACAGCTTCTTTACGACGACCAACGCTATTTTTTTGCTTTTCCATTTATTTTAAGCTTTAGTAGGCTATTCGCCGTTTTAAAATATTAATTCCCTGGGCTGTTGTGCAGCATGCGGATGTTCGGACCCTGTATACACAAATAATTTCTTATACACTTTGCGTCCCAAACGATTTTTAGGCAACATGCCCTTCACCGCCTTTTCCACCACCACTTCAGGACGACGATTAAGAAGGCCCCTGGCAGTTTCCTCCTTTTTACCTCCGGGATATCCTGAAAAATGGATGTACATTTTGTCGTCAATTTTATTGCCGGTAAACTTTACCTTATCGGCATTAATGACTACCACAAAATCCCCACAATCAACATGGGGCGTATAATAAGGTTTGTTTTTGCCACGCAGCACCGCTGCAATACGCGCGCACATACGACCCACGGTTTGATTGGTGCCGTCCACAACATACCAGTTATGTTGCACGGTAGCCGCATTCGCATGTTTAGTAGTAAAATGTAATTTGCTCATTGTTATGATTTTTCTCCCCTTCTATAAGAGAGTTGGTTCCGGAGCCATCCCTCCGGTAACCGGTTAAAAATTGGAGCGCAAAGGTAGGCGGATTCAGGATGAATTACCAAACTTTAAAGGGCTTTTTTGAAAGACACCTTTATAACTAATTGATAATCAGTAAAAATATTGATGTGTATTTTTAACAGAGAGGGCAGAATCAATAACCGCAACCAAAAATTCAATAGAAAATCCAAAATTTCAAATCTCAGACCTCCAATAAATCCGGATAATCGTTTTTATTTGAGAGAATATACTTCCTGAATAATGGTAAGGCTTCCCGGGTTCGATGTTTTTGCAATTTCTGAAGAGGAACTATGTTCCACCCAATAGCTGGTTGCCGGGCGTTTGTCATTTCTCTTCAGCCATTCATACATAATGCCAATATCCTCATTTATGGAGGAATAGCCACGATCTGTTTGTATCATAATTGCCGGATGCTCATCCATTTCCAACAATTCAAAGGGTTCAGCAACATTTGTAAGATCATCTTTCACCTTCACAGCCACACAAAGCACTACCAATGAATCCTCTGCCAGTTCATATTGACTCAAAAAAATATCGGGATTTTTTATCTTATCGGGCGATAATTGCTTCAATAATCTTTCGTGCAAAACGGTTACCTGTTCCCTCAAATCACTTAGCCTTACCGTATCGGACAACGTAACCAATTTTGTAGCAGGCATTTCTTTCCTTTCAAAAACCAGACCTCCAAACACCTGATCAGGGTGCTCAATTATATTTTTAAACTGTATAACATTTTGCAGAAAACCGGGTTTAAAATCATCGGGATGAAAAAGCAATTGCACCTTCTTGAAAATATCTTTTCTGATAGCTATTGTTTCTGACCACATCAATTGATTATCCCAACGGTTTTTGGGAGTAATTTCAATTTTTCCCGCTATCGCATATCCCACATCATTTTTTAAATCATACTTAAACAGCTTCTCTTTTTTCCCGGATAATTCCTGAAAAGACGTCGGGCGGGGCTGTTTAATATTATGGTCGGAGTACCATTTATCCCAGTTAGCTGTATCAGTAATCGTACGTTTAATGATCAATTCGTCTGCACTAACAATGATATCAGCCGAGAAAGTCCGATGCATTGGCATCAGATAAAGAAATATCAACAAGGCTGACACCACGGTTAGGATAACGATCAGAATTTTCTTGCCTTGCATGGGTTAAAAGATTTTACAAGTATTGAATTTTAATATCTTCCGCAAGATTATTTAAAATCGTTTTCCTGTTATACGCAACGATCTCGTAAATACCTACGCGGAGTATAGAAGTAAAATTACAGACCGATAACCCCGGGGAGAAACTATTTCGGTGAGCGTCTCAATAACTTCGATGAACCTCTATAATTCTTCGGTAAAGGATTTTTGAGAGAGAGCGGTAAAAAGAAGGACCTTTTAACCGATTAAATAAGCCAAACCACAACGTACCGGTTGATATAAATCAATAATCTTATTTTGGGTAAACAGCTTTTCAATGAGGTCTCTGGCAGTTTTGTACTCATTGTGAATCGGACAGGGATGGGCTGAAGAACATTTACTTAATCCTAAACCACACTCTTTAAAAACTTCTTCCCCATCAATTGCTGCCACAATATTTATTATAGGCTGATGCAATTGCTCCTCAGATATATAAAATCCACCGGAGGGTCCTTTAACACTATGGATTACCTTTTGCCTTACCAGGGTCTGCAGTAATTTACCTACCGTATGCTCGCTTGCGCCGATATAGGCAGCAATTTCAATAATACCCGCCTTGGCGCCACATTCCTGCTTGGAAGCGAGATAAATAACAGCTTTAATGGCGGTTTTGCAGGTAAGGCTCAGCATAACTTACAAATTTAAAAATAAACGCCCTACTTAAGAAATCAAATCATAGCTCCAGGGTGGTTCGAAAATGAGATCAACCTGAATATTATATTCTGGGAAGGTTTGTTGCATAGCCTGAGTAACCCCGTCTGTAATGGATTCTCCCATAGGACAAAACTGGGTGGTCAGGGTCATAATCGTTGAAACCCTCATTTCATCCTCATCAAAATTAATCTCGTAAATCAGCCCAAGGTCTGCAACATTCAATCCTATTTCAGGATCAATCACGTTATGCAGGGCTGCCATTGCAATGTTAGACTTTATATCGTTGTTAGTAATCAAACTCATATCGCCACAGATTTATGGAATATTATTTTAAATACATTAAAGTTGTATAATACCGCAGCGAGTAATAACAGAAAGGCTCCAATCTGCAATACTACTATCGCCGTTGTAAGGATGCCGGTCAAAAACAATAAGAACCCTGAAATATAAAGCAGGGCCATACCTATAAACACCTTATTGCTAAACAGGTCTTTGGGATTTGGCGTTTTACCTAATCCGGCCTTTTTGTGATATACTTTATTCCACACAATGAAGGGCATGGTTTTGAAAGTCATCCCCAAAATAATAGCTGTCATCCAGCCAAAGAAAACCGCGAAGCCATAGGCAATGGTCAAATGTATATTTTCACCGGAAAGCGCTAATGCAACAATCAGCGCCACTATTAAAATAACAGGTACGCCCATCATTATAACCGATAGCATGGAAATCTTGATTTGCTCATCCACCCTTCTGCGAAGACGTTTTTTATAAGCCTGCCGGCAATAATAGCCAAATAATAACAGGGCTGATAAAACGGATGCCACTGGCACCAGAAAGTAGTATGGCGACAGGTGATAGAGGAACATAAATATAAATGCAATTATTCCCACATTAATTAATATATATACCTGCCACAATAATTTTGGATTGGTATATTTTGAAATCAGGAACATAGGAATCAGCCTCGATCCTACGCCGATTACCAGCATAAGAAACCAACCTATAATGCCCATATTGGCATGAAGAGAAAGGTAATGCAAAGAGTCTTCAGAAAATATAGGTTTTGAAAAATTATATACTAATAAAGTGCCAACGATGGCGGTGATCAACAGCCACAATCCACCGGTAAATACAAATACCGCATGTACATTTTCCGTTTTGGATTTAGACATACTGATGCCCATATTTATCAGATATACCATTATTGCATCTACTACAAATTCTCCCCCGCGCCGGGCTATCCAGTTCATATTAAAATGATAAAATGCATAAATCAAGAGCGGGATCCCAATGGCAGCAAGGGCAAAGGAAATATAGGCTAATACATTGCTGTACAACTTTCCTTCTATAAGCACCGGTACCAGCTGATGGCTGGCGCCAAGAATAACCATAGTACCCCATGCCAGAGTCATGGTGTGAGTAACCGCTATAACGTGAGGATGAAAATAATGTCGTCCAAATGCAGGAGCTGAAAAAAATAAAAGCAGGGTGGCCACCAGAAAAGACAAAGCAGCGTAGGCATAAAAGGGCAATACCACCTTGTATGAAGTGGTTTTCACAGGATCCGTTGACATCATAGATGGAACTGCCATACTATTCTCTAAAAATTAAAAGATGAACTTCGCCTTCACTGATTTCTTTAATCCGATATCCAAATTTTCTTTCCGCCAGTTCAGGCAAAAGAAAAACCGGAATTCGTTTGTGATATACATATAAGGCCGAATTCTCCGGAAGAGATTCTAAAGATTCCAGGATAGTCATCATGGGCCCGGGCATTTCTAAATGTCGCACATCAATGGTCTGGGTACGATTTTCAAACTGCTTCATTATGGCATCCCACCCTTCACTGCTCCCTGCAGGCGCTTTATCTTCTATTTCAGTGGAACCGGCATCATCCTTCTTATAAAAATACGTTTCCACCCAGTCGGGGGCTACCATATCCACATAGGAAAGAAAACCTTGCTTTTCCAGCAAAAGGATTAATGGAGTGGGTTCAAACGAATTGATGATCTTTAAAATCTGTCCCGGCAATAAAGTCTTCACCTTTTTCACAATCACACTTAGGGGATCCTCTCCTGCTTCCATGATCGGCCGCACATCAAGATCTGCTATCTGTTCCTTCTTCAAAGAAGTAATAAATTCCGGCAAGGGCTTTTTTTCTTCTTCCTTTGCTACCGTTACGCTATCAATCTCAAAGCCTAAGGGCTTCAGTTTCTCAAAAAAATCTTCCACCCTGCACCCACCTATCTTAGCTGCCATCGAAAGACTCGTTCTTCCAGCCATAACCCGACGCAGTATCGGATTTCGCAGTTTTTCAAATTTGGGACTTAGCGAAACTATAGCATCCAGCGCAGCGGCATTCTGCTTTAAAATGGTTCCTATTTTTGTACCGGCATTGATGGTCATTATTCTCTCTGATGAAAGTAGGTTATAATTTTTGCAGGGGCAGGCCTGATGGCTGCCCCCACAATTTATGCTATATGAAAAAGAGACTTATTTATTGAAACTTCCGCTTAATGCAATTCTTTTTCAAGCGACTTTGCCTTTGGAAACATGATGTTATTTTCGAGATGGATGTGTAAATGGGTATCTTCTTCAAGGTCATCCAACATCTTAAATAACAAACTATAGCTGGCACAGGCATCTTCAGGAAGTGTATATTCTCCGCTCAGATGTCTGATCTCATCCAGACACCTGCCTACTATTTCATGTTCATCTTCCATCATCCGGATAGGATCTTCTACGCTCGTAAATTTTTCAGTGTGTGGTTTTGTACCTTTCGTTTTTGCGGACACCAATTCTTTTATAAAAGGAAATAAGATCTCCTCTTCCTTCACCATATGTTCAGAGAATTCCCGATTCACCTCTTCCACCAACTGCTGGATACGGATTAATTCAGGATGACGACCACCATGAACCTGGGCTACCTTTAACGCATAGGCGCGAATATCGGGCAAATTTTTGCGCACATAAGAATGGTGCGTATTCACCACATAGTCTGCAAGAAAATCTATTCCCCAGTCATTGTAAGGTAAAGGTCTTGCAGAAGGATTTTTATCCGCCTGCTGTAATTCTTTTTCAACTTTGGTAACGTCTATCCCCTTTTCTTCACAGGCTTCCTTTACGGTTTTCTTTCCACCACAACAAAAATCAAGTCCATATTTTTTGAAAACCTCAGCCTTACGTAAATCCTTGGCGGCAATTTCCCCAAGGGTTTCATCCCCCTCCCCGGTGAGTCGTTTGGTAATCCGTATTTTCCACCATGCCGGACCCTCTTCCAGGTATTCCCAGGTGAAAATATTACCCCTTTCTCCCAATAATTGATAGTACAAAGGTTTGGGATCGTGATCATTATGAATAGTCAGGCTTTCTCCTTCCTTCAATTCGTCAAAACGGGCAAAAATTGTAGGATGCTTCAGTCGTGGTTCCAGCAGAGTAACATTTAAAATATTTTCGCCGGATCCGCTGTTCTCCTGATTGCCGGATAATTTTCGCTTACTGATTTTTATTTTCCACCATTCCGGACCTTCTTCCAGATATTCCCAGGTGAAAATATTCCCTCTTTGTCCCAGCAATTGATAATAAAGCGGCTTGGGATCGTGATCGTTGTGAATAGTCAGACTTTCCCCTTCCTTCAAGGCATCAAAACGGGAAAAAATAGTAGGATGCTTCTGCCGTGGTTCCAATAAAGTTACGTTCAATATGTTCTCGGTCATCGTTTCCATGATCTGTACACTTTTTATTTTTAGTGAAAGAAAATACAAATCTAATGCTTTTTATAAATAAAAGTATTCGGCTACTTCTATTCTTTTTATTTTACCCTTCCATGACTTTAAAAAGTTTTATCTTTCCCCCTCAACTTTAATTCTTTACGCATGTCGCCTTGGGTTTTATTTGCGTTTGTGTCGGGCTACTTTCTGTTACTCCTTATAGTAGCCTATTATACCTCCAGGAATTCCAATAATGACTCCTTTTTCATAGGTAACAAAAGTTCCAACTGGATGCTGGTGGCCTTTGGGATGATCGGCACCTCCCTGTCGGGCGTTACTTTTGTCTCTGTACCCGGAACGGTTGGCTTTGCCGGATTTGCCTATTTTCAGGTGGTAATAGGTTATCTGATTGGTTATTTTTTGATTGCTCTGATCCTGCTGCCCCTTTATTACAGACTGAATCTCACTTCTATTTACAACTACCTTCAGCACCGTTTTGGAATGATTTCTTATAAAACCGGTTCGCTGTTCTTCCTGATTTCCAGAACACTGGGTGCTACGGCAAGGCTATATCTGGTGATCAATATTCTCCAAATATTTATTCTAAACGGCTTAGGAATACCCTTCTGGCTTACCACAGCCATCATCCTGCTGATGATTATTCTTTACACCTTTGAGGGCGGAGTTAAAACCATTGTATTTACCGATACGCTACAAACTTCTTTCATGCTCCTCGGATTGATAGTATGTATCATTTTTATAATGAATAATATGGGTCATAATATTTCGGGAACCCTTCAGGAATTAAGTACTGCGGGCTTAACCAAAATCTTTAATACCGATATTAACAGTTCTTCGCACTTTTTGAAACATATATTAGGCGGCGCCTTTATTACTGTCGCAATGACCGGGCTGGATCAGGAGATGATGCAGAAAAACATCAGCGTTAAAAATCTGAAGGATTCCCAAAAGAATATGATCACTTTCAGTATCATCATGGCGGTGGTCAACTTCCTGTTCCTTCTTTTAGGCGGTCTGCTATTTCTTTTTGCAGCCCAAAAGGGGATCAGCGTGCCACCTGATGATTTATTTCCCACTGCTGCATTAAATTATATGCCTACCGCAGTGTCTATTATTTTTATTATCGGACTAATATCTGCCCTGTTTCCAAGTGCCGACGGCGCACTTACTGCCTTAACCTCGTCTTTTTGTATTGATATCCTGGGCTTAAAAAGAAGAGAAGAGTGGGATGAAATCAAGCGAAAAAAGGTGCGCCTTACCACTCATTTTAGTTTTGCCCTTTTATTCTTTTTGGTGGTGCTAGGTTTTAAACTCTTAGACAATAAATCTATTATTGATGTTATTCTAAAAATTGCAGGATTCACCTACGGCCCGCTGCTCGGATTATTTGCTTTTGGCATCTTTAGTAAGAGAATCATTAACGACCGCCTTGCTTTGCCGATATGTCTTCTTGCACCTTTAATTATTCTCGGTATTGATTTAGTCAACAATATAGAATGGTATCAGCCCCAGCTTAACTTTAGCGGGCTATGGGTTGAAAAAATAAGAGGACTGTCTCACACGATCTTTGGCAATTTTAAGATTGGATACGAATTATTGATCTACAATGGCCTGCTGACTTTTCTGGGCTTATGGGCCATCTCCAAAAAATCTCTTCCTTCAAAGAACTAAATCATTCTTTGTCACGTTGTATATATGCTTCCCCGGGGAAACAGGTTCATTCGGCCATAGGAAACGATAGAATGAATGGTAAATAATATAATATACAGGACATGAATGCTACACTTAAAACACTGAAGGAAAGACATTGGAAAGAAAGTTCGGGACACAGCAGTTGGCAAATTTTTAAAATTATGGCCGAATTTGTTGAAGGCTTTGAAACTTTAAGCAAAATTGGCCCCTGTATTTCCATTTTTGGTTCCGCACGAACCCAACCTAATACTATATACTACGACCTTTCTATAGAAATTTCCCGCCGGCTTTCAGAAGAAGGGTTTGGTGTTATTACGGGTGGCGGCCCGGGCATTATGGAAGCCGCAAATAAAGGCGTCGCACAAACCCATGGCAAAAGTGTAGGATTGAATATTGACCTTCCTTTTGAACAACGTCCAAACGAATTTATAGACAAAGACAAGCTGCTGAACTTTGATTATTTTTTTGTTCGCAAAGTGATGTTCACCAAATATTCGCAGGGATTTGTAATGATGCCCGGAGGTTTTGGAACCCTCGATGAATTTTTTGAAGTGGCCACCCTTATGCAAACGGAAAAGTTTAAACAAATGCCAATGGTGCTGGTTGGAACGAAATACTGGCAGGGCTTAATGAACTGGCTGGAAGAAGTGATGCTGGTGGAAGGGAATATTAACCCCGAAGATCTTGCTCTTTTTGAAATTGTTGATACTGCAGAAGACGTTGTAAATTATATGTTAGACTATTATCGTACCCGTCAATTGGCGCCCAATTTTTAGAGTCGCCGGTTAATGATTTTGTTGCGGGCGCGCCGGTGCAGAT
>CAZFGP010000142.1:0-11029 GCA_964518685.1 uncultured Terrimonas sp. | reverse complement strand
AAATTAAATTTCATGTATTATTATGGGTAACGATGGATTTAATTCGATGAAAAATAATGACTTCTCCAATTCACCACGTATGAAAACTATCCTGTGGAGCGTTTTTTTACTATTGATCGGGGTACTTAATGGTTGTAATAAAGATGATTTTTCTGAAGACGTTCCCAAAGGACCAAATCCAAAAAAAATTTTAGAATTGGTAAATAATTACCGTCAAACCGGATGTAATTGCGGTTCTAAATATTTTCCTCCTACGAATATGGTTGCGTGGAACGATTTATTAAAAAATGCAGCTCAAAAACATTCTAATGATATGAAAGAAAATAATTTTTTTGATCATACTGGTTCTGATGGAAGTAATCCCGGAGACAGAATTTCTAACGCCGGTTATATTTGGTCCACATATGGTGAGAATATCGCAAAAGGATATAAGTCAGAAAACGATGTTGTGAATGGATGGATTAAAAGTGAAGGTCATTGCAAAAATATTATGAACCCTAATTTTAAAGAAATGGGAGTTGCAAATAACGGAACATATTGGACTCAGGTATTTGGAAAGCAATAAAAAGATAAAATGACAGCCATCCGCTGTCCGCTGTCCGAAGCTTCAACCTCAGATTTATGTTCTCCACGAGCTCTGACCCGCCCCAATATTCCGGTTTTCAGATACTGCGGTCTGATCACCGATACCGACCACAGGCATCCACACCTCCGGCACCACAAAACCTGTCTGGTTAGGGTTGGAATAACATAAGTTCATGAGCGCCTAAACCAGACAGGTTAGGGCCTTTTGGTTGAGTCCAAAATGCAAAAGGCGGGATGGCGCTGAGCCTCCCGCCTGAATCATAGTGTTCTTAGAGCAACTGGTTTCAGGGTTAATATTTTGATCCTGCCGGTAACCGGACGATCTGCCTATTCATCCCACCAAACATGCGTTTTAAGTTCATCGGAACCTAACCAGTTAACGGCTTGCTTATAGTTGGCTTCATTAATACGAGTTTCATCCGAAGGATAAAGACATCTTCTGGCCACATATCCCGGACCATCTGTACCCACCACAATATTGGGAAAACCAACCCTTCTCCACTCAAACCATGCTTCGTATCCTACCATATAAAGAGACAACCATTTTTGCAACGCTATTTTTTCCAATTTCTCTGAACCGCTGCCACTATACGCCACTTGCGGCTGTGAGTAATAACTATCATCCGGAATTACATCTTCTCCTTTAAGCTTTTGATCTGAATTGGCAAACCGGTTTCCAATCCTTTCTGCATAATAAGTAAACTGATCTCTTATTCCATCTAAATAGTATGCTTCTGCAGCAGCCGACCCACCAGGTATATACCCTTTTTCTGCTGCTTCTGCTAAATTAAATTGTACTTCCGAATAGCTGATAATAATCCCCTGGGCAGCGTTCATAGAAGCCAGTGAAGGGCTGTACTGTTCAGGTGCCCATAACATACCTGGTGCAGAAAAATTTCTGGGATCGGTAAGCGGCCCCGTACTGTTTACCCCACCTTTATATTCAAAACTTGAAGGATCAGGGTTTGGACCAACAACACTTGTTTGTGTTGGCAAAGCATATACAGGAAGGCGGGGATCATTCAATAACTTCAGGTAATCCACAAGATTTTTTGAAACCCGGGTACTTGTTGCGTAATCACTATTGCTCTTTAGAAACAGAGGCATTGGATTAACCCGGTCATTCATATATTGCAATGCTGCCTGATCAGCATTGGAAGTAAACAATGGATATTTGCCCGGATTATTAAGAATATTTGTTAATCCTGCCGTGGGGTTTATTCTTTTGGACTGGCGCATCAGCAAACGAATCATCAGACCCGTGGAGAATTTTTTCCATTGGGAAATATCACTATTAAAAAGAATATCACCCAGTACATTTTCACCGGAATTGTCGAGTAAAGAACTTGCTTCTTCCAGATCAGAGAGCAAACCTGCATAGATTGTTTCCTGTTGTTCAAATGCCGGCTGGTTTATACCTTTCAACTTAGCGTTAGCCGATTCTCTGAAAGGAACCGGACCATACATATCGGTAAGATTCTGAAACATCCATGCCCTTAATATCAATGCTACCGCTTTAAAATTGTTCAGCTGACTGGCTTCAGAAATAGAAATCACTTCATTCAGGTCGCGAATATAATCATAATAATTCCAGAGAAAATAACCGGAGGCATCCGCCCTCACCCAATTATCAAAATTTCCTGCAAAATTATTGTACAACAGATCGCCGGCGATTGAACCCCGATTGAACGAGTTTGCAAAACTGGCATTTACCGAAGCTCTGATCACATTAGTGAGCAGCACCCCCGGATTGTTCACTTTATCCGGATTATTAGGATTCGTATTGATCTCGTCAAAATTTTTGGTACATCCTGCCAAAAAGAACAAGATCACAAACAAGATAATTTTATTTTTTGTCATGACTTTTAAATTTGGAAAGTTTAGAAATTCAGGTTGAGACTAACACCTATTTCTCTCATAGAAGGCACACTCATATTCTCAAAACCGGGGATTAAACCATTGCCCACGGTTGCTACAGCCACCTCCGGATCAAAATGATGATTACTTTCCGGCCGGAATAATAGCAGGTTTCTGCCTGTTAAAGAGATCTTTACATTCTTAATAAACGTACTTCCAATTAAACGATGAGGCAAACTATAGCCCAGCGACAATTCCCGCAGTTTAAAATAAGTAGCGCTGAATAATTGAGCCTCAGAAATATGGTCCATCAATCCTTTTACCATGCTCCTGATATCAGTGCCATATACTCCCTCATTCAGTTTAGCTCCATCGCCGGTAGAATTAGGCTGGTAGGAGCCATCAGGCATTAGCGCAGCCCCTGCGGCATAATAAAGACTGTTGTATTCGGTTCCCGGAGCTCTTTCACCACGTCCCATTGCGCTTTCTATCAACTGTCCTGAGCCATTAGCCTTGTTATAAAAACGCGAGATGAATTTTCCTCCTAACTGTCCGGCAAAAAGAAAACTAAGTTGAAAATTTTTATAGGAAAGCTGGTTATAAAAACCTCCTATCCAATCGGGGTTAACATTGCCCAGATACATTTCATTTGGCGCTACCATCGCCTTTCCATTAGGGCTGATAACAATCTGCCCTTTTAAAGGTCCATCCGGCACCCTGGCATATCCCGGGCCCCAGATATCTCCCATTTTTCCTCCTTCTCTTGCCTGAATTGAAGCATCTTCACCAGGAGCGGCCTGTACTATTTTATCTGCTTCAGGATCTAAGGAAATGACTTTACCAACGTTGTGTGACCAGTTAACATTAAAACTCCACCTGAAGCCACCCGGAGTAGCAACCGGCGTAGCCGAAAGCATCACTTCCACACCAGAATTTTTTATTTGTCCGGCATTGATGATGCGGGCCGATTGGCCTGAACTCTGTATCATCGGTAAGCTCAACACCTGGTTCCTGGTACGAATGTCATAATAAGTAACATCTACGCCTAAACGATTATTAAAAAACCCTAAGGAGGTTCCAACTTCATAGGTAGAAGAAATCTCTGGTTTTAAATTAGCATTCATTAAACTACCATTACCGATAAGGGAATAATTATTTCCCCACGGCGTACCATATCCATATGTATTTATAAGAGAATACACGGGGGCGTCATTACCCATTTGCGCCCAACTGAAACGTAATTGTGCCTGACTGAAAGCCGCTGGTAAAGCAAGGATGTCTTTCATGTTGCCGTTTAATCCTATGGAAGGATAGAAATAGGAATTATTATTAGAGGGCAATGTACTCGACCAGTCATTCCGTGCGGTCAGATCCAGATATACCAAGCCTTTATAATTTAGATTGGCCATACCATACACGCTGTTAATCCTTTTTTGGTAACTGCTGTTACCGGCATTTAACAATTGTGAAGTGTTCCCCAGATTATATATACCAGGCACCAGCAAACCGTTATTGGTAGAAGTGATATTATTTCCGTTCAGGTCAAAGCGATTTGCTCCTGCAGATAAAGTATAGCCAAAATCATCATCAGCTGCAGATCCGGAATAGGTCAACAACAAATCCGTATTTCTTTCCTCATACTTAATATGGGTTTCCTGATAACTGCCTAATGATTTGTCTACTGTACTTACGGCCCATTTCATGGGTCTGAAATCGTAGTACAAATCCTCAGCCGTACGAACCTTTAATTTGAGCTTATCAGTAAAAGCATATTCCAGAGCTATATTTCCATACAGCCGGTCTTTGTTCTGTGCTTTAGTGCTCTCATACATCAGGAAGAAAGGATTATTGTGATTTTCACCATAATTAAACTGGAACTGACGAAGTCCCTCATAGCCCGCTTGCCAGTAATTCCGAAGGCTATTAATATCTACCTGCCTGGTCATCCAGGTAAAGACATACATGAAGGTATTACGACCATAGCCGTTATCCGGCCGATTGGTGCTATTTTGCTTCATGTAGTTGAAGTTTATGGAAGAGGTGAGCTTATTGGTGAGCTTATAGCTGCTGTTTAATCCAACCTGATAACGGTCGAGGTTATTGTTAGGTATTACTCCCTTATCGTTAAGAGAAGTCAGTGACAGCCGATAGGTACCTCTGTCATTTCCGCCCGATAAAGCCAGATTATTATAAAACTTACTTCCCGTATAAAAGAAGTCTTTGATATTATCGGGATGAGATATCCAGGGTGTGGCAATTACATCGCCTCTGTTGTTAATAGCAACGTCACCACCACGGAAGCCATTGGTGGTAGGGGAATCAAATTGCTTTTCTGTGGTGCCATTATCTAAACGTGGACCCCAGCTTTCATCATAAGAATCCCTGTTCCCATTTGGGTAAATTGACCAGGAAGCGCCAAAATTTGAACCTTCATAAATGCCATCCTTCCCCTGTCCAAACTGATTTTGAAATTTTGGAAGCCAGGCTACTTCCTGAGCAAAATAATAAGTATTGAAACTTACATCCATCCCCTTGCGTGCGCTTCCTTTTTTGGTAGTTATAACGATAGCGCCATTAGCGGCTCTGGAGCCATACAAGGCTGCTGCAGCAGGGCCTTTTAACACGTTCATGGATTCTATATCGGCCGGATTGATCTCTGCTGAACTATTCCCATAATCTGCATTGGCATTAGTGTTACTAACACCATCATTGCCAATGGGTACCCCATCAATTACAAATAAAGGTTGATTATTTTGCATACTCAGAGAAGATTCTCCTCTAATAACCATTTTAGAAGAAGACCCAACGGCTCCCGAACCCGATATCTGAACCCCTGCAACCTTACCTGCAATGCCATTAACAAAATTAGTGGCAGGCGACTCATTGAGCATCGCACCATCAACCTTTTGTGTTGAATAACCGAGGGACTTCTTTTCTCTCGAAATTCCTAAAGCAGTAACAACCACTTCCGCCAGTCCTTTCTTCTCCGTTATCAGCCTTACATTGGAAAGGGTGTTGCTGCCTGCTGCTATTTCCTGAGTAAGAAATCCAACAGAAGAGAAAATCAGGATAGCATTACTTTCAGCGTCAATACTAAACTCCCCATTATTATTGGTAACCGCTGATGTTCCACCCCCCTTAATCTGGACGGTGACCCCCGGCAATGCATTACCTTCTTCATCAGTTACTCTGCCTCTTACCACAATCTGCGCTTCAGATGATTTAAAACTTAGCACCACCAACTCATTGTTATTAATAGTGTAGCTTAAACCCGTACCATGTAATATACGACCCATCACCTCTTCAAAAGTTGCTTTTTGAACCTTGAGTGTGATTTTACTTTTTTCAAAGATGGGATCATCAGTGTACAGAAAACGATAATCAGAATGTTTTTCAATAAGTATTAACACATTCCTTAAAGATTCCTTCTTCACTGAAAGGGAGATTTCCCTTTGAGCATTAGCTAAGATTGAAATTTGTAAACTAAGTAATGTGGTAACAATGAAAGAAACTTTCATAATAAACCTCCATTTCGCAGGGAAAAGCATTCTTCGTCCATCCCTACAAGTTTTGAGAAAATACATACCTTTAATTGTTGAGTTGAATAATATGGGAACAGCACCATGTTCCCGTTTACTTAACAGGGGGATGTTGACGCATCTCCCTTATTTTTTAAAATCCTAAATCTTATGTTTGCATCCTTTGATTTTTATATATCATTATACAATGAATGACACGTAACAATCTGTTTTATTACCGTGACACGTTAATTAGCTAAATTATAGTTTAGGAGTTTTTTTCTGCGCACTCTTTACAGCACTTCGAATGCTAACCTTCCTATTATTTATTTTGTACCTAAATGGTGTTATTTGTGTGAGGGCATCAAGCGCCTCAATCAGGCTTTCCTTTTCAAATGATCCGGTAAAAGTAACTTCCATCAGTTGGTTTTCCTCGAACTCAATAGATACATTAAACCAGCGCTCCATCTTTTGCGCCAGACTGTAAAATGGCTCCCGGGTAAAGGACAATTTATTTTCTAACCATGCAATTTCACTAATGCTACTGTCTGCCGGATTGGGTCTTAACTTCCCCAGGGTAAAGACGTCTTCTTTATCCGGCGAATCTGAAATTCCATTCACGGGAGGTTTTAATAATGGCACTTTGCCAATTAATATTTTTTCGTTAGGTCGTAACAAGATCTTTCTTTCCTGATCATTTTTAACAAATACCTCTATAGCTCCACGTATAAGAGAAGCTTCCACCGTAGAATCTTTCATATAAGCCCTCACATTAAAGACCGTTCCTTTTACAAGGATATCCACATTCCCCGCATGAACAATAAGGGGTATTTTAGCGTTTTTCGCAATGTCAAAATAGGCTTCACCGTTCAATGTAATATCACGAGAGCTAACTCCAAAATCCTTATTATAAGAAAGCCTGCTTTCTGTGTTTAGAATTACACGGGAGCCATCAGGAAGATATATCGTGCTCTTTGAATCACGATTGGTCACTATTTCATTTAGTGCAGGACTTTCAGGAGCAATAACTCCTTCAGCGCTACTTAACCAAAGTATCCATGCCGATATAAGAACAAGCAGTACCGCCGCAATAGACAACAGGCCAACTGCAATTCTCTTTCTTCTATTTCCAAACAGCAATTGATCATGATCTGAATCTGCGTTATTTGATGCATTTGCCTTTAGCAGCCGCTTTAATTTATCTGCACTCCTCGCTTCATCTGCTTCAGACGTCATTGGCCGAAGAGGGATAGCACGTAATTCTTCCAAGAGTTCATTCAACTGAACAACTTCACCTGGTTGCTGCAAAAGATTATTGAGCTCGAAAAGCTCTTCTTCAGATATCTCTCCATTGTATTTTCGGGCCAATAATTCCCAGATCCTCAATTCGGACATGTTGTATTATCACATTTGTAATTATAATAAGAAGGATACCCCGGAAAGGGGTTTACCCCCAAAGAAGGAGAAAAAAATTAAGAAGAAAGGGTTAGCTGAATGGTTCGGCTCAGCTTCTTTAATGCAATTCCCATTTGATTTTCAACTGTTTTTAAAGAAAGTCCGAGTAAGGATGCCACTTCTTTGTAGCGAAGATTGTTTTCTTTTACCAGTGTAAAAATCAGTTTACACCGGGGTGGCAAATCGTTTATTGCTTCATTTATACGCCGGCGTATTTCCGAGGAAACCATGATATCATATGGCGTATGATCAAAAACACAATCAAAATCCCTGATTTCATTCAGTGGCTGCGTTTCTAATTGCTTTTTATTTAATTGTTTGAGCGCCTGGTTTTTGGCACAAACAAACAAATACATCTCAGGTTTAGAGACGTTTGCCAGGAGATGTCTTCTTTGCCAGATAATCAGGAACACATCATTTACAATCTCTTCGGTTGATTCTCTTAGTCCAATAAATGCAAAAACAAAACGGTACAAACGATGAAAGCAGGCTTTATGTAAATCCCACAAAGCAGATTCTTCATTATTGGCAATGCGTATAAAAAGAGCGCTGATATCCGGCTTAACCTCCTGCATCGTTAATCTTTCTGGTTGGTTTGGACTGAGAACTATTATTTGTTTTTAGCTAACAAGTTTACGTCTTTTTTATTAAACAACAGGAAATATACACAGATGACATTTCAAATATCATAATTTACAAGGGCAATCAGCGATAAAACACCCGCTTATTTTACCGGAGGATAGTATATTTGAGGCTTTATTATAAATCTTTTTTTAATCCCGTTTCCGAAGCTACTGCCAGCAGATCGGTATAAAAAGCATATTTCACTTCATGGCAAAAACATTTCTTCATAAATTATTTCTCAATCCCCTGCAGCGAATGGTTAATGACAGTCGTTCAGTAGGTGTTATCCTTTTTTTTTGCAGTGCATTATCCATAATCATTTCCAACACTTCGGCCGGATCCGGCTATATCCATCTTTGGAACAAAACCCTGCCCTTACCAACGGCTCTTCATCTACCACATTCCACCTTGCACTGGCTTAATGATGGGCTGATGGCTATCTTCTTCTTTTTGGTGGGCATGGAAATAAAGAGAGAATTACTTATTGGGGAGTTGTCGTCGCTTAAAAAATCTTTATTGCCGTTGTTTGCCGCCGTGGGAGGGATGCTGGCTCCGGCAGCCATTTATTTGTTGTTTAATAAAGGAACCGGTTTTCAGCACGGCTGGGGTATCCCCATGGCTACCGATATTGCCTTTTCATTGGGAGTAGCATCCATGCTCGGGAGAAAAGTGCCCGCTTCATTAAAAATCTTCCTGATGGCGCTTGCTATTATAGACGACCTGGGCGCCATATTGGTGATTGCCTTATTTTACGGTAGCGCTATTCAATGGCTCTATCTATTAGCGGGAATGGCTATTTTTGCAGCATTACTGTTATTCCCTCGCTTCAACATCCGGTTTGGCTGGTGGAATTTTGTTCTTGCACTTCTCCTCTGGTATTGTCTCTTCAATTCAGGTATCCATGCTACCATTGCGGGGGTGTTGTTTGCAATAACCATACCATTGCAAAATCTCGAAAAGTTGGAGCACCGGCTTCACCTGCCAGTCAACTTTGTTATTCTTCCGCTTTTTGCACTTGCCAACACGGCCATCATTCTCCCGGCAGGCTTTGCCGCTATGCTGAATGGCACATTAGGCTACGGGATAGCAGGTGGTTTAATCTTAGGTAAGCCATTGGGTATACTTACAGCCTGCTGGGTACTCATAAAGCTAAACTGGGGTGAACTGCCGCGGGGGATTAGCTGGATGCAGCTTACCGGCATTGGTTTGCTGGCAGGAATTGGCTTTACTATGTCCATTTTTATTGCTATGCTGGCCTTCAACGACACCCAAACTCAGGATATCGCTAAATCGGTGGTTCTGATTGCATCGGTTATTGCTATGGTCGCCGGATATTTATGGCTTTATTTCCTACCTTCAAAAGGGAAAGGTTAATCTCTAAAATTATTCGCGGGTCTCAATAATTTAATTTACTATGACTGATAAAAAACAAGAGGTATGGTTACGTGGACCGGTGGTTGGAATTCCAGCTTTATTACAACCGGTTGCTCATGCGCTTCTGCAAGCGAGAGAAGAAATCAATGGTCTGATGGAAAACTTTCCGGAGGAATTATTGTGGGGAAGACCTGCTGGAGTGGCTTCTCCGGGTTTTCATTTGCAGCACATCAAAGGCGTAATTAACCGTTTGTTTACCTATGCAAGAGGAGAAGCATTAAGTCCAGCTCAGTTGAACGACCTGAAACAGGAAGGGAATCCTCCTGCAGATTCCACCGGAACAAACACACTTTTACAAGAATTCAATGAGGAAGTAGACAGGGCGCTGAAGCAATTAACGAACACTGATGAAACCCGGCTTACTGAATTTCGCGGGGTAGGTCGCGCACAGTTACCTTCCACTATGCTCGGAGTTTTGGCGCATGCAGCAGAACATACGCAACGACATACAGGGCAACTTTTAGTAACCATAAGAGTTTTAAAGGATAAGTTGGTGCGTGCTGAAGAGTAAACCTGCTTTATTTGCTATAAATTACCGGTGATGAAAACCCGTCTTCTATCGGCCTCTACAATCCAATTGCTGCGATTTCACTTTTCTCTTTTTCTGATGCCGGTATATTGGTTTGCTCTTAGTCAGATTCCTAAGGTGTCTACCTTGAATGCAATTTTAGTTTTTGTTGTCCTCCACCTCCTGGTATATCCTTCAAGCAATGGTTACAACAGCTACATGGACCGAGACACCGGCAGCGTTGGCGGCATTAAAAACCCGCTACAGCCTACAAAAGAATTGTTTTATATAACCCTTATAATGGATACTGCAGCTGTTATTATAAGCTGCATAGTGAGTATGTATTTTGCTATAGGCATATTATTATATGTCTTTGCGTCTAAGCTGTACAGTTTCAGAGGGATTCGTTTAAAACAATTTTCAATTTTTGGGCAATTAACAGTTATCTTTTTTCAAGGAGCCTTTTGTTTTGGAGTGATATACCACGGCTGTAGTGCAAGTCAATCGTTGCATCCCCCAATTTTAGCGATGCTGGTTGCCAGTTTGCTTATTGGAGGTTTTTACCCACTTACGCAAATTTATCAGCATAAATCAGATCTGAAAGACGGGGTAATAACGATCAGTTACCGTTTAGGGGTGCGGGGTACCTTTATTTACAGCGGACTCGTATATATTCTTGCTATTATAATACTTGCTATTTATTTTTTCACCTCTTCTCAGGCAACTGCATTCTATATTTTCGGTTTTTGTATATTACCGGTCGGATTGTATTTTTTAACTTGGGCACGAAAGGTATGGAGAAATAGCAAAAATGCGGATTATCATTACACTATGCAGATGAGTTCCGTTGCTGCACTTTGTACTAATATGGCATTTATTTTCATTTTCTTTGTTCAATAGTGTGAGTAAAATTATACATATAGGAACTGCCTTACCTGCTTATCAGCACAAGCAGGATGACATCCTGCATTTTATGCAACAGGTATATGCAAGCAACAGGAACGACCATCGGAAATTGAAATTCCTGTATTATCAAAGCGGTATACAA